>PWWY01000038.1 GCA_003561325.1 Syntrophomonadaceae bacterium
ACAGGTTGTCAGCGCGGTCCTGGCCCTGGCTGCCCGCTACTGTTGGCCCCTGCTGGACAACGCCTTTTTTCATATGAACTGCGAAAGAGGTGATGGGTATGGATGAGATCAGGCTGCTGGCTCCGACGGCTATCCTGGGATACGGGTTTCCCCTGTCTTCCTTCCAGCGGGGGATGGAAGAAAAGCCCCATCTTATCGGGGTGGATGCCGGGTCCACCGACCCCGGGCCCTATTACCTGGGCAAGGGTAAATCGTTCACGGATCGGGTTTCCGTCAAGAGAGACCTGGAGATAATCATGGAAGCAAGCTCTGCGGCCGGTATTCCCGTGGTGATCGGTTCGGCGGGGGGCAGCGGCGGTCAAGCTCACGTGGACTGGAACCTGGAAATCGTGGAAGAAGTCGCCCGCGAAAAGCGGCTCTCTTTTACCCTGGCCAGGATTGATGCAGAATTCAGCCCGGATTTGGTTTTACAGAAGCTCGCTGCCGGTGATGTGGCTCCCCTGCCCGGAGTGCCTCCCTTGACTGCGGAAGATGTTCTGGGCTCTACCTGCATCGTGGGGCAGATGGGTATTGAGCCCCTGCAGGAAGCCCTGCGGCAAGGGGCTGATCTTGTCGTAGCCGGAAGAGCTTATGACCCTGTTTGCTTTGCAGCCCTACCGATCATCAAAGGTTTCGACCCCGCCCTGGCCCTGCATCTGGGGAAAATCCTGGAGTGTGCGGCCATCGCCTCGACTCCCGGCAGCGGGCGGGACTGCATGTTGGGTATTCTGCGCCGGGATCATTTCCTCATCCGGCCGCTGGATCCTCTACGGCGCTGCACGCCGGAGTCGGTTGCTGCCCACTCCCTCTATGAAAAAGCGGACCCTTTCCACCTGCGCGGGCCGGGCGGCACCCTGGACCTGACGGATACCCGCTACGAGCAGCTGGATGCGCAAACGGTGACAGTTTCAGGAACCCGTTTTCAAGAGTCTCCCTATACGGTCAAGCTGGAAGGAGCCCGCCGCGTCGGCTTCAGGTCAGTCTGTATTGCAGGGAGCAGGGATCCGGTGATGATCGGGCAGATCCAGGAAATCACGGCCGGTGTCCGGGACAGTGTGGCCAACAACTTCGAGAAGCTGCAAAAAAACTATTTCTTGCATTTCCATCTCTATGGGCTCCACGGGGTCATGGGAGAACTGGAACCCCTGAACCGGACGCCCCACGAGCTGGGGATTATCATCGAATGTGTGGCACCGAGCCAGGAGGAAGCGAACACGATCCTGAGCTTCGCCCGCTCCACGATGCTGCATTACGGTTTTCCCGGGCGGATCAGCACCGCCGGAAACCTCGCTTTCCCCTATTCTCCTTCCGACTTTGAAGCCGGGGAAGTATTCGAATTTTCCATATATCACCTGCTCAAAAATATCGATCCCCTGCAGAGTTTTCCCCTTCAAATCAAAAAAGTGTGAGGGAAGAGGATGATGAAAACAACTACGCGAGCCAAATTGACGGATATTGCCGGGGTGATCCGCAGCAAGAATGCCGGCCCCTACGAGCTGACCTTTGATATCATCTTTCACAGCGATTATCTTTTTTCCGCGGTCGTCCGCGGGGGGTCCTTGACAAAAGAACTCTTTGCCCGGCTTTACCGCGTGCCCGAAGAGAAGATCTACGCCGTGATTCCATACCCCCCGGCCAAGGCGATCAAGGTGACCATGGAGCGCCTCCGCCCCTCCGGCAGCCTGGGAGAGACGGACGTCTACGGGGCCCAGCAGCATGGACCGCTCTTGGAGCTGCTCGTATCCCTGGCCCCCGCGGAAGAGGTGTAGAGATGCTAACCGCCAGGATGGCAGATTTTATCACCTCCCTGAAATATGAAGATCTTCCCCGGGAAGTGCAGAACATGGCTGTTCTCTGCTGCCTGGATTGGGCCGGCTCGGCCCTGCGAGGCTCCCTGGAGCCCCCGGCCCGCATGGTTGAAAAGGTGCTTTCCGCAGAAGGAGGAGCTGCTGATTCCACCCTTGTCGGCTTTCGGAAAAAAGGCCCCTCCCTGGGAGCAGCCCTCTTGAACGGCGTATCCGCGCATACCGTGGAAATGGACGACCTGCACCGGGCTTCTATTTTACACCCCGCGGCGCCCATTATTTCTGCCGCCCTGGCAGCGGCGGAAAGACAAGGGGTTTCCGGGAAGGTTTTCTTGGAGGGCGTGGTCGCCGGTTACGAAATCGGTATCCGCATCGGAGAGGCCGCTGCTCCGGCCCACTACTATTACTGGCATACCACGGGCACCTGCGGCACCTTCGGCGCTGCAGCGGCGTCAGCAAAGATCCTGGGGCTCTTCGCGGGACAGGTTGTAGATGCCCTGGGAAGCGCCGGCACCCAGGCGGCAGGGCTCTGGGAGTTCCACAGCGACGGGGCCATGAGCAAACACCTGCATGCCGGTAAAGCGGCCTCCAGCGGCCTGCTTTCTTCTTACCTGGCCGCCGAAGGGTTTTCCGCCGCGACCCGGATCCTGGAAGGCGAAAAAGGTTTCTTCGCAGCCACCGCATCCAGTTACGATACCGAACTGGCCACGGCATCCCTGGGTGAAGAATACAAGATCCTGGAAAACAGCTTTAAGCTCTATCCATCCTGCCGGCATACTCACGGGGGCGTTGACCTGGCCCTGGAACTCCACAGAGAGGGGGTTGAGCCCCGGGATATCCAGGAGCTCCGCTACAAAACGTATGCCACTGCCGTGGACCTGGTGGGGAACAGGGCACCGCAGACGCCTTTCCAGGCCCAATTCAGCTTGCCCTACTGCGGGGCGGCAGCGCTGGTTTTCGGGAAGCTGGGGCTGGAGGAATTCCAGGCTGGCTGCCTGCAGAGCCCGCAAGTCCAAAAGCTCCTGCCGCTTAGCCGGGTGGATCTCTGTGAGCGGGCCGAAAATGCCTATCCCCGTCACTGGGTTACCGAGCTGGAATGCAGGCTTCGTGACGGTTCGGTCCTGGTCAAGGAGACGGAACATCCCCGGGGCGATCCGGAGAATCCTGCCTCCTCCGCTGAACTGGAAGAAAAATATCTGGAACTTGCTTCCAGCAATATCTCCCGCCGGGAAGCGGAATCCCTGCTGGGGAAGATAAAGAACCTGGCAGCATTACCCGGGATACGCGATCTGCTCTAGCTGCCGCTTGAAGTGACGTGGGGAGGTCTGCACGATGTACACAGAAGAAATGAGAAGCCTGATCGAAAAAGTGGCCGAGACGCGTCAGGAGAGGCAGGGGCGCGATTTTCCGCGCATGACCGCTGCGGAGCGGGAGCGGGGCCTGAAAGAGTTTCATCCGGATTATATCGAAAAAGGATTTGCCACCCTGCATACGGGGAGGAATCGAGGAGAGAGAGTGCCCCGGGAACTGGCCGTCCTGCTGGAGTCGGAAAGCCGCATCAAAAATATTCCACTGGACCTGGAACAATGGGACCATGATCTCGATGTGCTCATCCTCGGCGGGGGCGGGGCCGGCGCGGCCGCTGCCCTGACGGCTTCCGAGCAGGGGGCGAAAGTACTCCTGGTGACCAAGCTGCGCTTCGGCGACAGCAATACCGTGATGGCGCAGGGCGGCATCCAGGCGGCCACGCTGCCCCAGGATTCGCCCACCATCCACTACCTGGATGCGCTGGGCGGCGGCCACTTTACGAACGAGCCCGAAATCGTCTACAACCTGGTTCGTGACGGCCCCGTGGTAATACAGTGGCTGGAAAGCATGGGGGTCATGTTTGATAAAGACGAGACAGGGACCCTGCTTCCCGTGCACGGTGGGGGTACCTCCAGGAAAAGGATGCACGCGGCGCGGGATTACACCGGGGCCGAGATCATGCGTGTTTTGCGGGACGAAGTGCTCAACAGGGGCATTCCCGTGCTCGAATTTTCTCCCGCTGTGGAGCTGCTCCGGGACGGGGAGGGAAAAATTGCCGGAGCCGTCCTTTTTAACCTGGAGACGGAGGAGTACTCCGTGGCCCGGGCCAAAACGGTTATCCTGGCCATGGGAGGTTCGGGGCGGCTTCATTACCAGGGGTTTCCGACCACAAACCATTATGGAGCCACTGGCGACGCCCTGGTTCTCGCCTACCGGGCCGGGGCCGGGTTACGCTTCATGGATACTATCCAGTACCACCCCACAGGGGCTGCCTATCCCCCGCAGATCCTGGGCCTGCTCGTGACGGAAAAGCTGCGCAGTATGGGAGCCACCCCGCTAAATATCCAGGGAGAAATGTTCGTGCACCACCTGGAAACGAGGGATGTAGAGTCGGCGGCCTTCATCAGGGAATGCCGCGAGAGAAACCTGGGCATCAAGACGCCTACCGGCATGGTAGGGATATGGCTGGATACACCTCTCGTGGAAATCCTGCACGGCGCAGGGACCCTGGAAAAGAGCTTTCCCGCCATGCTGCGCCAGTTCGGGCGCTTCGAGATCGATATTCGTCGGGATCCCATCCTGATCTACCCGACCCTGCATTATCAAAACGGGGGCATCAAAATCGATGCCGGGGCGCGCACGGAACTGGAGAATCTCTTTGCCGCAGGCGAGAACACCGGCGGGGTGCACGGCCGCAACCGCCTGGCCGGCAATTCGCTTCTCGATATCATCGTTTTCGGGCGCCGGGCCGGGCTCAACGCCGCCCGGCGCTCCCGGGATGTCGTCCTCAAAAAATTAACCCTGGAACATGTCCAGGATTACGAGGGGCAACTGCAGGAGGCGGGGATCGATCCACAAGGTCGCACAGCCCCCCTGCTGCTGCCGACATACACGCACCGCTCCTGAGAGAAGAACATGTTAAAGCTGGGGAAAGAAGTCACGAAGAAGAACTCTGCGCGAACCAGTCTTTTCCCCGGCCACAGTCCCGGGAGAGGATCGTGTAAGGGGATTGGCGAAAGTTTTTGTCACCCGTGCCCTGGCATCTCCAGTCTTACGAAGGAGGCCTTGAGGATCGGCTCCAACCGGGCGATGGCTTCCAGGACCTCTTCTCCCACGGGGTTGTCCAGCTGGAGCGCCATGATTGCTTCTCCGCCGATACCCCTGCGGCCCAGGCGCATGCTGGCAATGCCCGTATCCCCCAGGATAGTGCCGATCTTTCCGACCACCCCGGGCTTATCGATGTGCCGTGTTACCAGCATGTAACGAGAGGGAGCCACCTCGAGTTGGTATTCCCCGATCTGTACGAGGCGCACGATATTGTTCTCGAAGAGAGTGCCGGCCAGGGTGTGCCGGCCTTCCTGTGTTTTTACACGCATGGTGACGAGATTGCTGAAGTTGCTGCTGCTCTTGCTGCTGATTTCGATGACCTGGATCGCTCTCTGCTCGGCGATCAGACTTGCATTTACATAATTCACCTCTTTGCCGAAAATGACACGTAGGAGGCCTGTTAAGAGGGCTGTCGTCAGAGGCTTCAGAGGATAGTCTGCAATTTTACCACTGTAGATTACCTCAAGGGCAGTTCCCGGGGCTGTCTTTTCTGCGCCCGTTATTTGTGTTGACTTCTGCTTTGCTTTTCTGGCAAGATAGAAGCAGCACCCCCGGGGAAAAAAGGCCTTCAGCCGGCGGGCTATCCAGCCGCATTTCATCGG
>PWWY01000201.1 GCA_003561325.1 Syntrophomonadaceae bacterium
GATATCGCAACACGACACCAGGGAAAAAAAGGGTCTGCTGCACCGGATCCGCGGAGGCTGGCGGGGGGTGACGGTGATCCTCTCCATCTGCTTTTTGATCGGGGGCTTCTGGCTGGGACAGATGGTCGGTGCCGGTGCTTCGGCGGTTCCGGGTTCCCAGGATGATCCCCTGGTTACGGCCAGCTGGGTGGAAGCGCGCCTGCGGGAACTGGCACGGGACCCGGGAGGCGCTCCCGTGGACCTGGGCGACGTGGAAGGGCGCCTGGACCGGCTGGAACGGACCATGGCCGGCCTGGGGGAGCTGGCGAAACCTGCTCCGCCTCCCCGTTTTGAAGTGGTCCAGGTCTCCAGCGGGTCAACGGTCTATACCGGGCAGAGCACGGAAGTGGTGGTGCGCGCCGGTTCTGTCCGGGTGGTGGAAGGACCCGGCGGAGGCTTCTCCGACTTGACCGGCGGCGAGAGCTTGCTCTCCGGTGCCGGCGTGAAGCTTAACCCCCTGCTGCTCTCCCCCCGGCAGGACGGGCGCGGGCTGGCGGCGCGCAGCGACGCCCTGCTCTTGATCCGCGGTAGTTATGAGATCAAGTAACCCCAGGCGGCGAAATTTAATGTTAAACCCGGCTGTTTTATGATAAAATAGAGAAGAAGGTCACGTGCAGGAAAGGAGGTGCAACCCCGGGATACCGGGTGCGGATATGATCGCTGTGAAAGTAAAAGGCGTCGGGATGGACCCGGCGCAAAACCCGCTGCTGCTGCTGATCGACCAGGAAGAGACCATGGTTTTACCCATCGGGATCGGCCTGAGCGAAGCCCAGGCGATCTCCCTCAAATTGGAAGGCCATGTGCTGCCCCGCCCCCTGACCCACGACCTGATCCTCTCCGTCTGCAGCAACCTGGGAGCCAGGATTGAAAAGATCGTGGTGACCGACATGAAAGAAGGCACCTACTATGCCGAGATTTATCTGAACCAGGACGGACAGGACATCATCGTGGATTCTCGACCCAGCGACGGCATTGCCCTGGGATTGGCCAGCGGTACGCCTCTGTTTATCACCGAGAAGGTTGCGGAAAACACCCTGCCCTTTGAAGAGGTGCTCAAGCAAAACCTGGAGAGCATTTTCGACGAGGGGGAAGAGGATGAAGGGGAAGTGGATGACGGGGACGAAGAGAATCCCCTTCACTAGTACCAGCCGCCAGGCCCTGGCGTGCAGCACCCCGGTGAAGTGGCCGGGGAAGCGGCTCGAGGAGGGAATTCCCCTGGATCAGTCCAAGAAGATCAAGCAAAAAGCCCTGTGCCCCTGCGGGAGCGGGGAAAAATTTATGAACTGCTGCGGCCCCCTATCCAATGTCGTGCCTTTTTGTGACCGCCGTTCCTTTGAACGGGCGCACGACCTCTGGGAACGCCTGAACGCCCATGCCGGGCACCCAAGGTTGTCGGGTCACCGGGAAAAAGCCTGGGCTTTTTTCCGCAGCGAGTGCCTCTACGGCCATCCCGGGACCCGGGAAGAGGACAGGGAAGCCTTCCTGGACTGGTTTGTCATGGATTACGCCCTGGAGAAAGGGCACGGCGTGCTGCACGATTTTGCCGTCGCTCACCCGCCTTCTCCCCGGGAAGAGCGCATGCTGCGGGCCTGGTGCAATTCACCCCTGTCCCTCTACCGCGTGCTGGAAGTGCGACAGGGACGCGGCCTCCTGATGGATGACCTGCTGCGACACGGGGAGTATGAGCTGTTGAACGAAAACATCGCCCTGGGGGTGGAGCCCTGCTCCCTGCTGGTGACGCGGCTGCTTCCCGTAGGGGAATACTACGGCTATGCCGGCGTGCTGATTTCCATCCCTCCTTTTTTACAGCAGGAAATGCTCCAGGAGCTGGATCAGAAACTGCAGCGCTTTTCTATCCGGGAAAAACCACCGCACCGGGGACACCCCGGTTGGCCGGAGTTTCTCCTGCAGCACGGCTACCTTCTGCTGGCGGCGGTGCGTTCGCTCCGCCTGCGCTGGGAAAAATGCCTGGCCGAAGATTTCAACGGGTTCGAAGACCGGGATCTCTTCGCCGCCCTGACCAGCTATACCCTGGTGGATCCCACCCGTGCCCTGCGCTGTCTCTCTGCCTGCCCGGCCCTGGCGCTGATCCGGGAAAAACAGCGGTGGGGAAGCAGTGAGCTGGAGTATACCTGGGAATGGAGCGGCTACGAGAACGGAAAAAAAGAACTCAGGGGCTACCTGCAGCTGGCGGGAGAGGGACTGATTCTGCAGTGCTATACCTGCAGCAACCTGGAGCGGGGCAAAACCTTTGTGCAAGGCCTGGTGGGAGAGCTCATCGCTTCCCAGCGAGATAACTTTATCAACGCGGGCAATGCGGGCAATGAGGCGGTCCGGGAGGAGAGGTTTTACCCGGAAAGGGACGAATTCCTGCAGGCGCTCTTTATCAACCAATCCTGCCGGGAGTGGATCCACACCCCTCTGCCGGAACTGCGCGGGAAAACCCCTTTTCGCCTGCGCAGGGAAGAACACGGCCGCCAGGTCCTGGAAAAACTGTTCGTAGAGCTGGAACAGAACCCGTCTTTACTGGTTCCCCGGGGTCTCGAGCTTTTGGACCTGCAGGCCCTGCGGAAGAGCCTGCTGCTGGATGGGGGCGATGTTTTCTTCCGATCTAGTGATTGGGACTGGCCGGCTCCGTCTTACCGGGAGGTGGCCCTGCAGTTGGAAGAAATCGCCGAAGCGATGGAATTTACCCTGCAGCAGCTGGCCAACGCCCTGCACCTCTGGCATGATTTTGTGAAAAAAGAACAACCTGCGCTAAAAAAGCCTGCTGCCTGGGCCGGCGCCGTGGCATACCTGATCTCCTCCCTGGATTTCGGGGAGTATACCCAGAACGACCTGGCAGCGTATCTGAATGTCTCCAGCGGGGCCATTTCGTCCAACAGCCTGCGCATGAAGCGCACACTGAAACTGACCCGCAGGCCCGATCGCTACCGCAGTGTCTGCCATCGATCCCCGTAGCTGCTACTAAGGTGGAGCCGGTGATCACATGAGAGGGGGATTTATCCATTGAACAAGAACAACAAGATAAAAAGCGCGGTTTTGCTGCTGCTCCTGGTGATGATCTGCTCATTTTTTTACGCCGAGACGGCCGTTGGCCAGACCAATGAGACCGGAAAGGAAATCCTCCTCATCGAGTTGAGCGGTACCATCACCGCGGGAAAAGCCACCTATATCGGGCGGCTGCTGGAAGAACTGGAGCCGGAGCAGATGGAAGCCGTGGTCATCGTCATGGATACACCGGGCGGGCTGGTAGATGCCACCCTGGACCTGGCCCGTTCCTTTGGGGCGACCCCGGTTCCCGTGGTTGTGCTGGTGGCCCCTTCCGGCGCCATCGCTGCCTCGGCCGGGGCCTTTATTTTGGTCAGCTCCGATGTGGCCGTGATGGCTCCCGGAACGACGGTGGGGGCTGCTTCGCCCATAGCCCTCTCCCCCGGGGGGGCGGAGCAGGCCGATGATAAGACGACTACCTTTCTGGCCGGCCACATGCGCAGCCTGGCGCGGGAGCGGGGGCGGCCCCAGGATGTGGCCGAACGTTTTGTCACGGAAAACTTGACCCTGGACGCCGTGGAGGCCCTGGAAGAAGGGATCATTGATTTTAACGCCCCCAACCTGGAGGCCATGCTGGAGGTCATCGACGGATTCCAGGTGGAAAAAGAAGGGGTGACCTTTACCCTCTCCACGCGGGATGCCGTCCTGGTAGAAAGGGAGATGACCCTGCGGGAAAGGGTGCAGGACCAGGTCAGCGATCCCCAAATCGCCTTTCTGCTGCTCATGGCTGGCGCCATGGGCCTCTACCTGGGTTTTGGCATGCCGGGTACCTTTGTTCCCGAGGTACTGGGGGGAATTGCGCTCATTTTGGGTATCTACGGCCTGGGAATGTTTGATACCAATACCGCCGGGATCGTGCTGATCGTCCTGGGCATCGCGCTGCTGGCGGCAGAGGGGTTGACCACGGGATTCGGGATCCTGGGAGTCGGAGGGGGCATCAGCCTGCTCATCGGTGCTGTGCTCTTGCCCAGTGAACCCCTGATGGCTCCGGATTGGTATCCCACCTTTCTCTCGGTGGCCATTGTCGTGGCCGTGAGCATCACCCTGCTCAGCTTTGTGATCATTTATGTCTTTTTCCGTTCCCGCCGCCAGTGGAAGGATCGCGGGGGTAGCTTTTTTAAACCGGCGCAGCTCGCTGTCGTTCAAGAGCCCCTTTCTCCTGCAGGAACGGTAAAAATGCGGGGAGAAAATTGGAAAGCCGTGAGCGAAGACGGCTCGACCATTGAAACCGGGACCACCGTAGAAGTTACCGGGCAAAACGGGCTGACCCTTGTTGTAAAAAAATCTTCTCCGGAACAAGAATAATGTGTTAGAGGGCGATAGATCAAGGAAGCGGACCGTTGAAGTCTCGATGACGCTCAAAGATTCATTGTGACAAATTCCATGATCGGGATCATAAATGTAACGGGGTTTACAAAATAATCATGAAATAAGGAGGTGAAAACCGGATCCGTAAGGATCCGGGAAGAACATGGAAGCCATCTTTGTCCTGGTGATTTTAATCGTCGCATTCCTCTATGCAGCCTTGAAAGTGGTGCGGGAGTACGAGCGCCTGGTGGTCTTTCGCCTGGGAAACCTGGTGGGATCCCGTGGGCCTGGCCTGGTGCTGCTCATCCCCATTATCGACCGTTTTGTTCGAATTTCATTGCGGATTATCACCATGGATGTGCCCACCCAGGAAGTGATTACCCGGGACAACGTCACCTGCAGTGTGAATGCCGTGGTCTATTACCGGGTAGTGGAGGCCAACAATGCCGTTGTGAACGTGGAAAACTTTATGCAAGCAACGGCCCAGCTGGCCCAGACCACCCTGCGCAGCGTAGCGGGCCAGGCCGAACTGGATGAACTGCTCTCTGAGCGGGACAAGCTGAACATCCAGATTCAAAAAATCATCGATGAATCGACGGACCCCTGGGGTATCAAAGTCACAATGGTAGAAATCAAAGACGTGGTGATCCCCGAAGGTTTGCAAAGGGCCATTTCCCGACAGGCCTCAGCGGAAAGGGAACGCCGCGCCATCGTGATCCAGGCCGAAGGTGAACGCCAGGCCGCGGAAAGACTGGCCCAGGCTGCCGCTATCCTGGGGAGCACCCCGGGCGGACTTTTCGTGCGCTTGCTGCGTACCCTGCCGGAAATTGCCGGTCAGCCCGGGAACATCATCGCCTTCCCGCTGCCCATGGAACTGCGCCACCTGGCAGAATCTCTTGGCGTAGACAAAAAGGCTGGCGGCCCAGGCCCTGCTACCGGGGGCGCTCCGGGCCAGGAAGGGGATCCATTCGAAGAAATCCCCAAACTGGAAGAATTGGGAGACGTAGAAGGCCTGGAGGAAGAAAAGCCGCAGGAGGGCCTGGAGGAAGAAAAGCCGCAGGAGGGCCTGGAGGGGGAAGAAGGGTAGAGAAGAGGAGTAACCCCCATATTTCGCCAAAATCTGCCAAAAAAGGCAGTTCGC
>PWWY01000236.1 GCA_003561325.1 Syntrophomonadaceae bacterium
AAGCACGGCAACATTTCTTGGCCCTGCGGTCCCGGGCGTTTTTGAAGGGCCGCTGGAGCCAGGAGAATCAGCAGGGATAGACCCCCACTGCTTACGGGTGGGGGTAAGGAGGTTGGCCTCGTTTTGACACCGCAGCTGCTGAAAAAATGGCAGGAAGAACCTTCGTTCGCGGCCTTACAGAGCCTGGATCAAGGCGGCGGGGCCCACCTGGTCACGGGCCTGGAAGGCTCCCAGCGAGCCTTTCTTATTTCCGCCCTGTTTGCCAGTTCCGACAAGCCCGGCCTGGTGCTGACCGGGGACACCGGGCGGGCGGAAAAGCTCTATACTGAGCTGCGAGGGTTCCTGGGAGAACAAGAAGTTTTCCTCTTCCCGGGGCGGGATTTTTTCTACGCCGGTGAGGTGCTCACCCAGAGCCGGGAGATCACCGTGCAGCGCCTCCAGGTCCTGGAGCGCCTGGCCATGAAGCAGCGGGTGCTGATCGTGGCGCCGGCAGCGGCCCTCTTGGGCAAGCTGGCCCCGGTTGCCCTCTGGACGCGGTACTTCCTGGCCTTTAAACGAGGAACCATTTTTCCCCGGGAAGCGCTGCTCACCGCCCTGGTGCGGATGGGCTATGAGCGCACGGAACTCACCGAAACGCCGGGTTTTTTCAGCCTGCGAGGAGATATCCTGGATATTTTTCCCCTGCACGCGCCAGACCCTTTGCGCATTTCTTTTTTTGATGAAGAAGTAGAATCGATCCGGACCTATGACCCGGAACTGCAGCGTTCCCGGGAAGAACGGGAAGAAGCCACCGTCTGGCCGGCCCGGGAAATCATCCTGGACGAGGAAGCCCTGGACCGGGGACGGGTTAATCTTTCCCGGGAGATGGAGAAGGTGACCCGCCAACTGAAGCGGAACAAGCGAGAGAAGGCGGCGGACCGACTGCGCACCCGCATAGAAAATTACCTGCTCAAGCTGGAAAGCGCCGGTTTCTTCGAAGGCCTGGAGCAGTACATCGCCTACTTCTTCCCTGAGGCTGCGGCCCTGAGCGACTACTTCCCGCCGGGGTGCACCCTCTTCTGGGATGAGCCGGAAAGCGCTGCCGCCGTGGAAGAGACCCTCTTCTCCGAGCTGCAGGAGTACCAGGCGACGCTGCTGGAGCAAGGGGACATTCTTCCCGGCCAGGTGGAGATCACCTGGAGGCTGGAAGGGATCGTGAAAGCCAGCGCCCTGCGAGTGCTGGCGTTTAGCCCTTTTTCCCGCCGCCTGCCGTACCTGGAAGTGGCATCGACATCCAGTTTTGACGGGCGGCCCGCGCCCAGCTTCATGGGGCAGCTGGAGCTCCTGCGCGAGGAGCTGCAAAGCTGGGGATCCAGGAACTACCATGTCTGCGTGCTCGGCGACGGGGAGCGCTCGCTCCAGGAACTGCAGCGGATATTTCAAGCCCACAACCTGCCTTTTGTCCTGGCGGAACACCATCCCCTTTTGTCGCTGCTTTTGGGCAAGCAGGAGCCGGCAGGGCGGAAACCGGGCCAGGACTTAAGAGCCTTGCCCGGCGGGAAAGGGGCGGCAGGAAAAACAGCCATGCCGACGATCACCCTGGCCCGGGGGCGGGTGGAAAGGGGATTTATTCTTCCCTCCCTGCACCTGGTTGTCCTGACCGAGAGGGAGATCCTCTATACGGCGGCCCAGAAAAAACGCCCCTCGCCCCCCACCCGGGAAAAATCTCCCCATGCGCCCCTGCGAGATTTCCAGGAACTGAAAGTCGGCGATCTGGTGGTCCACGAGCAGCACGGGATCGGGCGCTACATGGGTATTCGCACCCTGGAAGTGGATCACGTGGGCCGGGATTACCTCTTTATCCAGTACGCCGGGGAAGACAAGCTGTATCTCCCGGTAGACCAGATCGATATCCTGCAGAAATACGTGGGAGGCGAAGAGAAGCCGCCCCGGCTCTATTCCCTGGGCGGCCAGGAGTGGGCGCGGGTGAAAAACCGCGTCAAGGCCTCGGTGCAGGAGCTGGCCCGGGAGCTGCTCTCCCTCTATGCCGCCCGGGAAGCGGAACAGGGCTACGCCTTTTCTCCCGACCATTACTGGCAGCAGGAATTCGAAGCCCGCTTTCCCTACGAAGAGACACCCGACCAGCTCCGGGCGATCCAGGAAGTCAAAGCGGACATGGAACGAGACCGCCCCATGGACCGTTTGCTCTGTGGAGACGTGGGTTACGGAAAAACCGAGGTGGCCTTACGGGCCGCCTTCAAAGCGCTCATGGACAACAAGCAGGTGGCTTTCCTGGTTCCCACCACCATCCTGGCCCAGCAACATTACCATAATTTTGTGGAGCGCTTCGACGGGTTTCCCGTCAAAATTGAACTGCTCAGCCGCTTCCGCAGCCAGAAAGAACAGAAAGAGATCATCAAGGGGCTCAAGGCCGGCGTGATCGACGTGGTGATCGGGACCCACCGCCTCTTTTCCAGGGACACGGCCTTTAAGGACCTGGGGCTCTTGATCATCGACGAAGAGCACCGCTTCGGGGTGCGCCACAAGGAAAAGCTCAAGATGCTGCGGCGGGATGTGGATGTCTTGAGCATGACGGCCACGCCCATCCCCCGCACGCTGCACATGGCCCTGTCGGGCGCCCGGGACCTCAGCATCATCGATACGCCGCCGGAGAACCGCTACCCCGTCCAGACCTACGTCCTGGAGTACGCACTCAACCTGATCCGGGAGGCCATCCAGCGGGAACTGAATCGGGGAGGACAGGTATTCTTCGTCTACAACCGCGTGCAGACCATCGAGCGCTGGGCGGAACGCCTGCAGGAAATGATTCCCCACGGCCGCATCGTCGTGGGCCACGGACAGATGCCGGAGCACCGGCTGGAAGCAGTCATGCAGGATTTCCTGGATGAGAAGTACGACATCCTGGTCAGCACCACCATCGTGGAGGCGGGACTGGATATCCCTAATGTGAATACGATGATCGTGTTTGATGCCGACCGATTCGGCCTGGCCCAGCTTTACCAGCTCCGGGGACGCGTGGGCCGTTCCGACCGGCTAGCCTATTGTTACCTCACCTACCGGAAAGACCGGGTCATCTCAGAGGACGCGGTGAAAAGGCTGCAGGCGATCAAGGAGTTTACCGAGCTGGGTTCGGGGTTTAAGATCGCCCTGCGGGACCTGGAAATCCGCGGGGCCGGAAACGTGCTGGGGCCGGAACAGCACGGCTTCATGATGAGCGTGGGCTACGAACTCTACTGCCGGTTGCTGGAACAGGCCATCGAAACGATGAAAGGGCAGCAGCCCCGGCCGGAGAAAAAAGAAACGGCCCCCCGCATCGATTTAAACGTCAATGCCTACCTGCCCACCTCCTATATCTCCAACCAGCAGCAGAAGATCGAACTCTACCGGCGGATCGCCACCCTGGAGAACCAGGAAGAACTGCAGGACATGGAGGCGGAGCTGAAAGACCGCTACGGGCAGCTGCAGTCTCCCGTAGAGAACCTGCTGAAATTTATGCGGCTGCGGCAGCTGGCGCGCAGCAAGGCCGTGGACAGCATCGAGCACAAAAATGACCAGGTGGTGGTGCGCTTTGAGAAAGGCCGGGCTTTCGAAGGGGACCATCTCTGGCAGCTGGTGCAGCGTCATAAAGGCGCCCTTTCCCTCAGGTCCGGGAAGGACGTGTCCATCCGGGTCAGGGCTTTTCGCGGACCGCAGGCGGAGAACAAGCTGCTGGAATTCCTGATCCAGGTCCTGGAAGAGGTCAGTTGATGAAACGGGAACGCTGCAGCAGGCTCCCGGTGACGTGGGCCGCAAGCAGAAGCCGGAAGCTGCCGGGGGAAATGCCCGGTAAAACGGCGATTTACGGCATCGCGGCACCGCGGCCGCCGCAGGCCGAAATTTGCAAGTGAACTTCTTCGAAGGGACGCGGAACCACCGCGCCCGGGAGGGAAACATGGACTATCGACAGGTACGAAAACAAATGCAGCGGGGGAACTTTCTGCCTCTCTACCTCTTCAGCGGTGCGGAAAGCTACCTGCAGGAAAAGCTCCTGGAGTTCCTGCTGCAGCAGCTGGAAGAAAAGAGCGGCCAGGCCTATCACCTGGAACGCGTGGACGGCCGCCAGGTGGAGCTGCCGGACCTGCTGCAGGGCTTGCAGCAGGGCACGATCTTTTCCCAGGGGCGCGTGATCTGGGTCTCCAGCGCACCTTACTTTTCCGCTACCCGGGGGAAGGCGGAAGAAAAGGGGGCAGCAGGGAAAGGGGCGAAGGCGGGCGCTGCGGAGAACAAGCACGTGGAAGCGGACTTGGCGGCCCTGGCCGAGAACCAGGACAGGGACCTGATCGTGGTCTTCTCCACGGATAAAGTGGACCGCCGGAAAAAAATGGTCAAAGCCCTGGAAAAAGCCGGCGTGCTGGTGGAATTTGCCCCGCCCCGGGGCCCGGCGCTCCTCAAGTGGGTGCGGGGTGCCCTGGAACAGGAAGGAAAAGTCATCGATGAATCGGCCCTGCAGCTGCTGGTGGAACGGGTGGGCGAAGAGATGCAGCTGCTGCGCAGCGAACTGGATAAGCTGATCCTCTACCTGGGAGCGGAGCAGCGGGTTACGGAGGAAATAGTGCGGCGGCTGGTCTCGGAAAGCCGCCAGGGCAATATTTTTAAACTGGTCGGGGCCATCGGCCAAAAAAACGTTTCTGAGGCGTTCCATCACCTTTCCCGCATGCGCCAGCAAAACGAGCACCCCCTGGTGATCCTGACCATGATCGCCCGGCATTTCCGCCTTTTATACCAGACGCTGCACCTGGAGAAGGAGGGGATTCCCCGGCGCCGTATCGCTCCCGAACTGAAAGTGCCGTTTTTTGCCGCCGAGGAACTCCTGGCCCAGGTGGAGCTCTACACGGAAACGTCCCTGGCCAAAACCCTGGTCCGGCTCAAGGAGTTGGACTTTGAAATCAAAACGGGCCGGCGGGACGCCGGGGATGCCCTGGAGCACCTGGTGCTGCAGCTGACCATGACAAAAACAAAAGCCTCCTTGCAATAAGGCGGCTTTTCTTGAGATCGAGTTGGGAGGATTTTGGGTTAGCTTGCCTGGCGTTTGAGCGCCTGGGCCAGCCGGGATTTCTTTCTTGCTGCCGTGTTTTTATGAATGACACCCTTGGATGCCGCTTTGTCGATCACCCTGCTGGCTGCCAGGTAGGCATCCCTGGCTGCCTGTGCATCGCCTGCATCCACGGACTGGTAAAAACCTTTCACGGTTTTTTTCAAGTGGGATTTGACCCTGCGGTTGCGCAGGTTTTGTTCCCTGGACTGCCTGGCGCGCTTAACCGCTGCCTTGGTGTTGGCCATGTTCTCACCTCCCTGTACGCTTGTGCCGAGCTTCATTTTAACACGAGTCCTGTGAAAAAGCAACGCCGAAAAAGAAAAAGGCAGGAGGAACCGTCATTGGAAACCCCCTGGGCCCTTGTGATTATCGTGGTAGTTACGGTTTTAGCGCTGCTGATCATGAAACGCTAGCCGTTTAATT
>PWWY01000164.1 GCA_003561325.1 Syntrophomonadaceae bacterium
ACTTCTCCCGGGAAGGATTTTTCCCGGAAAAAACGCTTGACCTCTTCAATGCCCATGAGAAACCTTGAACCCCCTTCGTCTGCTGGTCTGTCTTATTATACCAAATGAGAGGGATCAAGTTAAGCCAGGTGATGCTGTTATTTTTCTGTTTTCCCACCTGCGAGGTGGAGAGCGAAAAAGATGAGATGGTTTCCCGCAACCAGGAACCGTCCCCGTGTTGCAAGCTGGTCGCCAGGTGCCAAAATGCGGACCAAAAAGCAGGAGTTTGACGACAGGGTCAAAGTTAGCATTCCGGGCTTCTCCAGGCAGGAATCCGGGAAAGCTTGTAGAAAAGAATCATTATGTTCTGGGGGCCGTGCCCCCTGTTAATTTCGGGAAGTTGGTGATAAGGTGCAGATCTTGTTCCTGGGCGACATCGTGGGCCAGCCGGGTCGAGAGGCCGTTTTGCGGCTGCTGCCGGAAATGAAAAAGGAAAAATCCATAGACCTGGTAATTGCCAACGGGGAGAACATGGCCGGGGGGTTCGGCATGACGCCCCCGCTGCTGGAGGAGCTTTTCGCTGCAGGCATCGACGTGTTCACTTCCGGGAACCACGTCTGGGACAAGAAAGAGATCCTGGAGATCATGCCCACGGAAACGAGGCTCTTAAGACCGGCCAATTTCGCCCCGGAGGCGCCCGGCCGCGGAATGGGGATCTATGATGTCGGGGAGTACCAGGTGGCGGTGATCAACCTGATCGGTCGCGTGTTTATTCCTTTGCCCAGCGACTGCCCCTTCCAGGTGGCCAGCCGGGAAGTGGAAAAGGCCCTGCAGGTTACGCCCAACGTGATCGTGGACTTCCATGCCGAGGCCACCTCGGAGAAGCTGGCCCTGGGGTGGCTGCTGAAAGACAAGGTCAGCGCGGTCCTGGGGACCCACACCCATGTGCAGACCGCCGACGAGAAGATCTATGACGAAAAGGCGGCGTACATCAGCGATGTGGGGATGGTCGGCCCCTATCACTCCGTGCTGGGGCTGGATCCCGAAAGGGTCTTGAACCGCTTCATGCGCGGTTTGCCGGTGGGGTTGGAGCTGGCTTCCGGCGAAGTAGTGTTTAACGGGGTATATTTAACGCTGGACCCGCGCAGCGGTAAGGCCCTGGAGCTGCAGCGGATCTTTCAGCTCATCTCCCTGGAGGGGAGGATATAAGTGGAAAGACCGGTGACGATTTTAATGCTGGACGGTGTTCCTTCCTGCTCAGAAGTACTGGAAGAATCTTTGGTCGGGCTGGTTGACAGCGAAGACCGGTTCATTACCTGCCGCAGCTTGCGGGAAGCAGGTCCCTATCTTGCCGGGGGGCCGGAGTTGCCCTGCCTCCTGGTGGCGGAGGTGAACCGGGCGCAGGAAAGCCAGGCTCAGCCGGGGCTTCTCCCGGGAGCCTGCCAGCAGGTATACTACCTGGCCTTGCTAAACAATTCGGGGCTGGACGAGGTGAACAGGGCCCTGGAAATGGGGGCGGAGGATTTTCTCGTGCTTCCACCGGACCGCCGGGAGCTGGCTGCCCGCCTGGCTAAAGGGCTAAAGACCTTGCGGCAGATGGGAGCACGGACCCGGGAAGGGAAACCCGGTGATTTTCTCCGCGGCAAGATCACCCGGGAAAGTGAAGACCAGTATCGCAACGTTGTGGAGCGGGCCAACGACGGGATCGTGATCATCCAGGACTCGGCGCTCCGGTACGTAAACCCCAAGCTTGCCCAGATCACCGGCTTCACGGTGGAAGAGCTGACCGGAAGGCGGCTGGAGGACTGCCTGCACCCTTCCGAGCGGGAGCGGCTCACGGACCAGTATAACCGCCGCCTGGCCGGGGAAGAGGGGCCCTCCCGGTTTGAAGCTGTGATCAAGCACAGAGACGGCAGCGATATTTACGTGGAATTCAATGCCGGCCTGACCACGTACCAGGGGCGCCCGGCAGACATGGTGATCATCCGTGACATCACCCAGCGGAAAAAGGTGGAAGAGGCGCTGCGCCGGTCGGAGGAGCGCTACAGGGAAATCCTGGACCAGATCCAGGAAGGCTACTACGAGGCCGACCTGCAGGGCAATATCACCTTCTGCAATGAAGCGACTTGCAGCCTGTTGCGATACACCCAGGAAGAAATGATCGGCATGAATTTTCACCGGCTTTACCGGGATCCTGCCCGGGTCTTCCAGATCTTTAACCACGTCTACCAGACGGGCCTGCCCAACAGGGGGTTTGCCCTGGAGATGATCGACAAGGACGGCAATATCCGCTACGGGGAACTCTCCGTCTCCCTGATCAAAGACGAAAACGGCAAAGCGGTCGGTTTCAGGGGGGTGGGACGGGACGTAACCGAACGCAAAGAAGCCGAGGAGCAGATCCGCTACCTCAGCTTTCACGACAAGCTTACGGGGCTTTTCAACCGGGCGTTCTTTGAAGAAGAGATCCGACGGTTGGACACGGAGCGGCAGGTGCCCTTGAGCATTTTGATCGCCGACACCAACGGCTTAAAACTGGTCAACGATGCCTTTGGCCATCATGTGGGTGACGACCTGCTCCTGAACATCGCGCAGCTGCTGCGGTCTGCCTGCCGCAGGGAAGATATTATCTGCCGCTGGGGCGGCGATGAATTCGCCGTTCTCTTGCCCAAAACTTCCCCTGCATCCGCCAAAGGCCTGGTGCAGCGCATCCAGGAGGTCTGCCGCCGGGCAGAGGCCGAACCCATTCCCCTGAGCGTCGCGCTGGGCATCGCCACCAAGGAAGTATACTCCCAGGACATTTTCAGCGTGGTGAAGAAAGCTGAAACGGAGATGTACGGAAACAAGCTCCAGGAGGCCAAGCATTTCCGCAACAGCGTAATTGCCTCCCTGGTCCAGAAGCTGGGAGAAAAAGGCTACGAAACGAAAGGGCACGCCTGGCGCATGCAGAACATGTCCGTGGAAATCGGGACGGAGATGGGGCTTCCCGAACTCATGATGGACGATCTGATCCTGGCGGTCACCCTTCACGATATTGGAAAAATCGCTGTGCCCGAACATATCCTGAAGAAGCCCGGGCCCCTGGCCCCCGAGGAGTGGGAGCTGGTGAAAGAGCACGCGGAGCGAGGGTACCGCATTGCCCTCACTTCCATGGAGCTGGCCCACATCGCTCCCGTGATCCTGGCCCACCACGAGCATTGGAACGGCGGCGGGTACCCCCAGGGGCTGAAAAGGGAAAAGATCCCCCTGCTCAGCCGGCTGCTGGCGGTGATCGAAGCGTACGATGTCATGATCCACGCCAGCCCTTACAAGGACCGCGTCTCGCCCGACGAGGCGATCAAGGAGCTGCAGCACAGCGCCGGCACCCAGTTTGACCCCCGGGTTGTTGAAACCTTTGTCCACCTTTACCACGAAGGCCGGCTCAGGTTCTAGGGTCCCCTGACCTTGATCCTGCCCTTGACTACAGTCTAACCCCGGTCCCTCTCCAGGTCATAGAGCATTTTTTCCAGGTACCATTCCTCTTCGTGCCCCGGACTTCTTTCCTGCAGCCGCTGAATGTAGCGGTTGATATCTTCCTCGGCTGTTTCTGCCGGCAGGTTGGCTTTGCGCCGGTATTCTTGCCGCAGGGCTGCCGCCCGGGACGTGCCGCGCTGCTCCCGACCCCGGCGTTTCCACCAGAGATACCCGATCACCGCGAGCAGGATAAGCACAAGAACATAGGCCATTTTCATCACCCTTCCTCTTGCCCTCCCATGAAGCAAGATGAGGTTTTTCTGGTTTTTATTCTACCGCAAGACCTGCCAGCTGGCAAGGCAAACCCCGCCGTGACGACAAATCCCCGGGAGGATCGCTTCCACTCATGCCTCGCGGGGCGACGTCTCTCCCCCTTACAGTTACAGCAATTCTTGAGTATTATCTCTTGGCATTTAAAAGACGCTATAGTATAATAAGTAATAGTTGATTGGTGATTAGTTCTTATAAATAGATAATCGTAAACCACAATATTTAGGAGGGGCTAAATATTATATTTGAGGTGAAGATTAGATGAAGCTATCCCGCAAAAACTTCTTGTGGTGGATTTCCGGGACCCTCGTTAGTGCCAGCCTGGTCACGGGCCTGGGTTGCGTTCTCCGGGAAGAATCCGCTACCCCCGCGGAGCCCGGGGAAACAGGAGAACAAGCAGAGGCAGATCAATACAGCTATACCGGTAGTCTGGGTCATATTCACCGGGCCCACGAGGCGATCGTTGCCGTGCAGCTCAAGCATCTGGAGGACATGAAAAATATCGCTATTTTGGACGAGGACACCATTAACGACTGCTTTCGCAGGGGGGAGTACCTCTTCTCCGTGCAGATGATGCCCCTGGACGGGGCGAAGTTCCTGGAAATCATGGACGAGATCTGGGACGTGGTCAGGGAGCAGGACCCCGGGAATCCGGAGCATCTCTTTACCCTCTCTGCCGCGGAAGTCTTCCGGGAAGACAACCTGCAGGCGGTGCTTAACGAGATCCCCTTCATGAGCAAAGCAGAAATGAAGCGCTTCATCACGGTGCGGGAGCTGGAAACGAAAAGCGGCGCGGACAGCGAAGTGCTCTCTTTTGTTCTCTTCATGAGCTTAAGCCCATTTTACAGCGCCTACACGGAAAAGGTGGCCCGGGTGAACGATTTTTCTCTCTGGCGCCAGGGCCACTGCCCTGTCTGCGGCCAGGCCGCGGTCATGGCCAGGCACAGGAGCACAGACGGAGCCCGGGTCCTTTTTTGTTGGCTCTGCCATGCGGAGTGGCTGTTTCCCCGGTTGGTCTGCCCGTACTGTGGCAACAATGACCAGGATAAGCTTCGTTTCTTTTACGTGCAAGATGATCGAGCACTGCAGGTGCACGTCTGTGAACAGTGCAAACGGTACCTGAAAACCATCGACAACAGGGCCCTGGAAAAGGATCTGCTGCTGGATGCCGAGGAGATTGCTACGCGGCATCTCGATCTGCTGGCGAAAAACGAGGGCTACCACCGGCCGGATTAACGTCGCTGGCCGAGACTGTCCCCTTCACTGGAGCAAGCCTTTTAACTCCCCGATGGCCGGAAAGGCGAAAAAGTCGCCCTGCAGGCAAAAAAAATTGATCTAACCCTTGCGCTGCCGAAATTGATCTGTTATAATAAGTCATCAGTTTCACAGGAAACATAATCAAAGACTGTGATGGGGAACAAAACCTGGAAGCACCAACAGAGAGGGACCTGATCCGCTGAGAGGGTCGCCGGGTTAAATTCAGGTCATAAGCCCCCCCGGAGTTGCGGGCTGAAGGCAGTCATGCTGGTAAGCCGTGCCGGTGAAAGCCGTTACCGAAAGCGTTGAGCTTGAGAGACTGCCGCCCGGCATGCAGGGGGGCAGTAATCAGAGTGGTACCGCGGGAATAACCCGTCTCTGCAAAGAGGCGGGATTTTTAGTTTCTGACCAACAGGGAGGCTGCACAGAAAATGCCGATGTCTTGGGAAATGCTCTAT
>PWWY01000199.1 GCA_003561325.1 Syntrophomonadaceae bacterium
AGGTGTTTCAAGGCAACGGAAATCGGGCTTTCCCCGGAAAATGGCAGGGTGCCGGTGAGCATTTCATACATCACAACACCCAGGGAGTAAACGTCTGATTTCTGGTCTGCGATGTTTCCCCGGGCCTGTTCCGGGGAAGAATAATACACTGAACCCATCAAGGACTTGCCGTGGGTAATCGTTGAATCCGTCGCTGCACGGGCAATGCCAAAATCCGCTACTTTTACCCGCCCCTCCTGGGTAAGCATAATGTTCTGCGGCTTAACATCCCGGTGAATCACATTATGACGGTGCGCATGGACCAGGGCATCACAGATCTGCTGGGCAATGTGCACGGCTTCTTCCGGCTTAAGCCGGCCGTCGCGGAGAATCACGTCTTTCAAGGTGTATCCTTCCACATATTCCATGATGATGTAATAAATGCCTTCTTCCTGGCCCTCGTCGTACACATTGACAATGGCCGGGTGGGAAAGCTTGGCCGCGGCCTTGGCCTCTTGTTGGAAGCGGCGGATGAACTCTGTATCGTTGGCAAAATGTTCGTAAAGGATCTTGATCGCAACCGAGCGATTCAGTTTCAGATCATGCCCGCGGTAAACCCGCGCCATGCCCCCTTCACCGATGGCTTCTTGAATTTCATAGCGATTTCCTAACTTCTTCCCGATCAACACGTTCACCAAACCTTCATCTGGAGTCATTGTATAACGCGAATGAGCAAAACTGTAATGTTGTCCAGCCCTCCGTTGTTGTTTGCTTCCGTAACCAGTGCCTGCACTTTATCCTCCAGGGTTGTCGCGCTGAAAATGATCTGCTGGATGGTTTCCAGGGTAAGCATGGAGGTTAGCCCATCGGTACATAACAGGATCATGTCATCGCTTAGCAGCGGAGCGTGGTAGAAATCGACCTGAAGGGGAGAAGGAGTGCCAAGGGCCCGCGTGAGCATATGGCGCTGAGGGTGGGTGTGCAGTTCATCTTGTTTGATTTCCCCGTTTTTTAACAATTCCATGACCAGGGAATGATCTTCGGTAATCTGTTGATGCTCCCCGCCACGAAAAAGATGGGCCTGGCTGTCTCCAACATGGCCCACCAGCAGCTCTCCCTCGATGAGGGCTGCCACGGTAAGCGTCGTGCCCATCCCCTCGAGTTCGATGTTTTCCTTTTGCGCCTGCAGGATGCGTTCGTTGGCATCCAAGAAGGAAGCATGTAAAAATGCCTCCAGCCGGGCGCGATCAAAATTTTTCCAGGTGTGGCGAACAGGGGCAACCTGGTCCTGGATGGCCTGGATCGACAGGGAACTGGCTACCTCACCGGCGGCGTGTCCTCCCATGCCATCCGCCACGGCGAAGAGGCGGACAGGGTCGTCAGGAGGAACAAAATAACAATCCTGGTTCTTTTCACGTACCCGCCCCCGGTGAGTACGTACCGAAAACTCAAGCATGCTCTTTCCTCCCCTTACACCACCCACCATTCAGGGTAAGTATAACAAAAACCACCGGCAAGATCAATTCTGGGCAGCTGGGAAAACCCGGTTAATCTCGACCACCGTCTTTTCTGATCTTGGCGATAAAAAACCCGTCCAAATCATCCTTGTGAGGCCAGAGCCGCACGATTCCCGCTTCCTTTTCCATTTCAACCAGGTCCGGTGGCAGCAGCGGGGCCAGCAGGGCCGCCTCGCTGGAGGGCTCGTTCTCCAGGAACACCTGCACCACTTGTTCGGTTTCTTCAGGCTCCAGCGTGCAGGCACTGTAGACCAGCACCCCTCCGGGCTTTAAAGCGCCATAGGCTTCGGCTAGCAGTTCTCTCTGAAGGAACTGAAGCGCCACAATATCTTCGGGTTGCCTTTTCCACTTGAGGTCGCTTTTCCGGCGAATGACCCCCAACCCGGAACAGGGAACATCCAGGAGGATGCGGTCAAACCGCTCATGGTAGTGCGCGGGCATTTGCCGCCCGTCCAGGGGTTCCGTGCAGACAATGGATACACCCTGGCGTGCTGCTGCCTCCTGGACCAGCTTCAAGCGCTGGGGGTAGAGATCAGAAGCCCAGATTTCTCCACGGTTCTGCATGAGCAGACCCATGTGTACCGTCTTCCCTCCCGGCGCACTGCAGACATCGAGAACCCGGTCCCCCGGTTGGGGATTCAGCAAGTGGGACACCAGCATAGAAGATTCTCCCTGCACCTGGAACAATCCTTCCTGGAAGCTCTTCAATGCAGAAAGATTTCCCGCCAGCTGGAGGTGCAGGCCTTCTGGCACATAACGGCACTCCCGGGACGAGACGCCTTCCTGCTGTAAGGTATGGATCAATTCTTTTCGCGTGTTGCGTAGGGTATTGGTGCGCACGGTCAAGGGCGGCGCCTTGTTACCGGAGATGCACAGGGCTTCTGCCTCATCCCATCCCAGGTGGCGAAACCAGCGCTGCACCATCCAGGAGGGATACGAATAATAAAGGGAGAGGTAAGACTCCGGATGGGTATCCCGGGAAGGCCAGGGGAGGGATTCCTTTGCAGCACTCACCTTGCGCAGTACGGCATTGGTTAAACCGGCTACGCCTGTGTGACCGTATCGCTGGGCCAGCTTGACGGATTCATCCACGGCAGCCGCGTCCGGCACGCGATCCAGGTAGAGAATCTGATAAACACCCAGGCGCAAAATCGTGCGAATCCACGGGGTCATTTTATCCAGCGGATGTTTTAAGAATTGTTGAAGCGCCCAATCGAGGGTATTCCGGCGCTGGATCGTTCCGTGAACCAGCTCCGTCAACAGGCTCCGCTCATTATCTGGCAAAAACACGCGGTTCAGCATCCTGCTCAAAGCCAGGTTGGCGTAGGTCTGCTTTTCTTCCAGGTCTTTCAACACCTGCAAAGCGATTTCTCGCGCCTGCTTGTCCGGCCCCGGAGCCCGTGCATGTTCTCGAACAGTCAACCGTTTTTTCTTCACCGCGACTCCCCCAATTTTTGCTGGTCTCCAGGGTCCGTGGTTCCAGGTCATGATCGGGCCCTGTTCACCTTTTTCTCGTTCGCACAAAATAACGCCCCCCCCGGGGAGCGAAGAGACCTCCCCGGCCGGTGTAGGTCAGGTCCCGTTCGACGCCGACGATTTCCATGCGGTCCACTTTCGTCGACGTGGTAATGTATTTCTGGATCACCCGGCCCAGGGGAGGCCCCAGGAGATGCGCGGCCAGAATGGCCAACAAGACGAATAAAATCCCAAAATAACCGGCACTCCACAGGACATAAATGAAGAAGATCGAGGCCACGAGGTTGGCCGCGAGCATACTGGTCCCGCACCTCCTGTGGATGGCCAGGTGATCTTCTCCTCTTAAAAATGGAGTAGAGGGCAAACTGAAAGGGCAAAAAATTAAACCCAACAGGATAAAAATGCCGATAAAGATCAGAAATAGAAAAAGAAGAACATCTCTAGCTCCCCGCTGTGGCCAAGATCAATTTCTCCCCCTGAGCAGCAGCAGCCTCAACAGCTGGGCCAGGGCCATTGCCAGGGCGGCAATATAGGTTAAGGCCGCCGCGTTCAAGACCTTCCTGGCCCCGGAGAGTTCCTCTCCCTGCAGCATGCCGCCTCCCTCCAGCAAAGCCATGGCTCTCTTGCTGGCATTGAGCTCTACCGGCAGGGTGATCGCCTGGAAAAATACCGCGAACAAGAATATTGCGATCCCGATATCCATTAAAAACCCCTGCTGAAAGATCAAACCAACCAGAAAAAGGGGAAAGGCGGCCTGGGATCCAAACCCGGCCAGGGGAACAATCGCATTACGGATATTCAGCGCAAAATAATCCGTGCCGTGCTGAATGGCATGGCCGACTTCGTGAGCGGCAATGCCAATGGAGGCCAGGGAATCTCCCCGGTACACTTCCGGGGAAAGCCGGACAACTTTTTCCCTGGAGTCATAGTGATCCGTCAGCTGCCCCCGGGTCTGTGTAACCTTTATCTCGTCAAGTCGGGCTCCCTCCAGGAGCATGCGAGCGACCTGTGCCCCCGTTAATCCGGAGCGGGAGCGCAGGCGGGAATAACGTTGATACGCCCCTTTAACCTTGGCCTGGGCGTAAAAGGCAAAAATCATGGCCGGAATGACAAAAACGATAAAACCACTGTCCAAAAACCACATGTGAGATCAGCCTCCTTAAAGCTTATTCCTCGTACCTGGTGATCAAGCTTGCCCGGGCATAAACCCTCATTTCCCTGCTTGCCCTCAGCGAACTTCGGATTTGCCTGCATCCAATTGCTTATTTACTTTGCTTCTTTTGCCTGCTCCAGGTACTCCAGCTGCGAGGACAGCGCCTTCTGCAGCGCCTCCATGTCGATCCGCGTGTTCAAACAGGGCCCCTGGGGTCGCTGGTTCACCACGCCAAGCACGGGCAGGGGAAAACTGTCAAGAACACCGCTGGAGAGATCCCGTTCGCAGGCGACGGCCACAACCGCCTGGGGACCGTACTGGGTCAGGGCCCGGCGGGCCATGGTCCCGCCAGCAACGACTTCCACCTCAACTCCTTTTTCCGCCGCCAAATCCAGGATCTCACCCACCTGGCAGCGGCCGCACTTCTGGCAATTGTCCGTGCTCAAGGTAATTTTATGCGGGCAAGAATCCTTTTGCAAGCAGTGAGGCAATAAGATCAGGCACTGCCGGGCCTGCACCTTATGTCGGCGGGCACGGACCATCTGGTTGTTTACTTCAATAAACGAGCGCTGAATCTGATCTTGCGCGATATGAAATAACCTGCCCAGGGACATGACCACGGGAAACAAAAGCAGCAGGGTTTTGTCGATTAGCCAATCCATTCCCGGGAAAGGCCGTCTGCCCAGGATCGTACCTGTCATCGCCAGCAGGCCGATAAAAAAGAAGAAGAGGATCAACAAGAAAAGACCCGTCAGCAGCATCAAGATATTTCGGAAAAGAAAGGACTGGGGATCGCTGGCGTAAGCGAACAGGTAAACGGCGGCGCCCAGCAGCAGCAGCAGGGAAACCAGGACCAATCCCATAAAGATGCGCTTTTTCTCCTGTGGTGTCTGCCGCATTTCTTCAGCCAAGCTTTTCACCCACTTTCAGCGGGTAACCCCTTAAAAAATCTCCTGCATCCATGCGCTTTTTCCCGGCAGGCTGCAGTTCGAGAACCTGCAGGCAGCCTTGTCCGGTCACGACCGAGAAACTGTGCCGATCCACGCGGCAGACCGTTCCCGGTAACAGGTCCCGGGCCGCCCCGGACAGCCCCGCTGTGGGTTCAGCAGGAACCCCTTTTCTCAGCTTTATGCGTTTCCCCTGGAGCCAGGTGTAGGCACCTGGAGAAGGTTCCAGGCCCCGTATTTGGCGATCGATCTCCTCTGCAGGCCTGCTCCAGTCTATGCGCTCGTCCTCTGCCGTCAGCGGGGGGGCATAGGTTGCTTTTTCCCCGTCTTGCGGATGTCGCGGCGCCTGGCCCTGCGCCAGCAGTTTTAAGGCCGAGATGAGCAGTTCCGCCCCCTGCCGCGCCAACCGCTGCTGCAACGAACCGTGTGTTTCTCCGGCAGCGATCCGCGTTGTTTCCTGCAAAATGATCTCCCCGGCGTCCAGTTCCTCGGCCATGAAAATCACCGTCACCCCCGTCTCCTCTTCCCCGGCCATAATGGCCCGGCGAATGGGGTCAGCGCCCCTGTACGCCGGGAGCAGCGAAGGGTGGAGGTTGATGCATCCCAGCGGAGGATATTCCAGGATCTCCGGGGGCAGCTTCATCCCGTAGGCAACATTCACCAGCACGTCGGGCTGGAGCTGTTCAACCCGCCGATATAATTCCTTTTTTCCCGTCGGCTGCCAGACCGAAAGCCCTAACTCCAGGGCTGCTTTTTTCACCGGGGAAGGCGATACTTTTTTCCCCCGCCCGGAAGGTCGATCCGGCCGGGCGATCACACCCGCGGGGCAAAAATCGCTCCGGGCCAGGGTCTGCAGGGAGGGAAGGGCAAAGGGAGAGGCAGCCAGCAACAGCAGTTTCATGGAGGACACGTGATCCCCTGTCATTCGCGCTCATTTTTTTGATTTCTTCCGCGTCAAGCAGCCTGCTGGCCCTGTCTACAAACAGGATGCCATCCAAGTGGTCAATTTCGTGCTGCAAGATCCGCGCCAGCAAGTCCTGTCCTGTCACCCGGATCTCGTTT
The DNA here is from genome assembly GCA_003561325.1 of Syntrophomonadaceae bacterium. Classification (GTDB taxonomy): domain Bacteria; phylum Bacillota; class Dethiobacteria; order DTU022; family UBA8154; genus SKMY01. Next base: position 6,135 of record PWWY01000199.1, read on the forward strand.
CCGTTTCGATCTTTTCCTTGTACTTCCACCTCCGCTGCCCGGGATACTTCGCCGTAGGCCCCCGGACAGCTCAGGCACCCCTCCACATCGGTCGCTTCTCCCCGGCTCACCATGATTTCGGGGTTAATAATTTCAAAGATATCATCCTGGTGGCGAACGATGATTATTCGCTTGGCGATGCCCACCTGGGGAGCCGCAAGCCCAACGCCATTGGCCTCCTGCATGGTCTCGATCATATCTTCAATCAAACGGTACAAGGGAGCAGAAAAACGCACCACCGGCGCCGCTTTTTTTCTCAAGTCCGGGTCTCCATCTTTTCTGATCTGCCGCATGGCCATCCACGTAACACTCCTCTCGACCTGATCATCATCCCTGGTGAGCAAGTTCGCCCAGGAACGCGCGATTGGGGTGAACCCAGAGAAATCTCCATAACCATATTATAACATCATTAGCGGGTTGAAATCCACCGTGACCCTGACCTCTCCCGTGAGCGACCGCCGATAATTCCAGATGGTTTCTCGTAAAAGCTGATTCTTCGCCTGTAAATGATTTCCCTTATACACCACGTGATAGCGATACAAACCTTTCACCCGTTTGATGGGGGCCGGCGAAGGCCCCAGCAGCTCTTCCCCGAGATCCAGCCTGGCTGCAAGCTGGAAACTCAGTTCTTCAGCTGCAGCCAGGGCCTTTGCTTCTTCCCTGGCGCTGCATCCAAAAATAAGCAGGTCCGTGAAAGGCGGGTAATGCAGCAGGCGTCTCCTGCGGGCTTCTTCCTGGATAAATTGGGTATAATCCTGGTCCAGGGCAGCCCGAATGCTGTAATGGTCCGGTGAAAACGTTTGCACGATGACCTTTCCCCGTTTCTCTCCCCGGCCTGCCCGCCCGGAAACCTGTGTTAACAGTTGGAAGGTTTTTTCTCCGGCACGAAAGTCCGGCAGGTGGAGGTTGATATCCGCCGCGATTACACCGACCAGGGTGACACCGGGAAAATCGTGCCCCTTGGCGATCATCTGCGTGCCGATCAAAATCGACGCTTGTTGTTCCTTGAAGGCTCTCCACACTTTCTCGTGCACACCCCTGGCCGATGTAACATCGCTATCCAGACGGATCACACCGGCCTGGGGAAACGCTTCCCTTACTTGCTTTTCCAGCTTTTGCGTTCCCAGTCCAAAGTTGCCAATGGAAAGGCTGCGGCAGTGGGGACACTCCCGGTAGGGTTCCCTTCGGAAGGTGCAGTAATGGCACTGCAGGTGCTCGGGAGAGGAATGATAAGTGAGAGATACCGAGCAGTGGGGGCATTCTACGACAAAGCCGCAGCTACGGCAAAGCTCAACCCCGGCGAACCCTCTCCTGTTTAAAAAAAGAATGACCTGTTCCCCGGCAGCCAGGGCCTGCTTCACACTTTCATAGAGGCGCCGACTAAAAACGCTCCGGCGCCTGGCACCGTACCCCTCGCGCATGTCAACAACTTCAACGGAGGGCAGAAAACGTCCGGGGACCCGCTCTCGCAATTTCAACATCTTAACCGTCCCCCGGAGGCTTTCGGCATACGTCTCCAGGGAGGGAGTGGCGCTGCCGAGGAGCAACAGGGCCCCGTGATGTCTAGCCCTCCAACGGGCCACGTCCCTGGCATGGTAACGGGGAGAATCATCCTGGCGGTACGTATTTTCATGCTCTTCATCCATGACAATCAGCCCCAGGGCATCCAGCGGGGCAAAAATGGCCGAACGAGAACCCAGAACGATATTGACTTTCCTTTCTTTGATCTTCCACCACTGGTCGAATCGTTCGCCGGGCGTAAGTCCGCTGTGGAGCATCCCCACCTGGCCTGGAAACCGCTCTCTCAACAGGGTGATCATGTGCGGTGTCAGGGCGATTTCTGGCACCAGGAGAATGGCCTGCTTTCCCTGCCGTAAGACCCGCTCCATGGCAAGGAAATAAAGTTCCGTTTTTCCGCTTCCCGTAATGCCGTGGAGCAAGATATCCCGGCTGGTGGGGCGATCCAGCGCCAGCTCGATCTCCTCGAAGGCCCGCTGCTGCTCTTCTGTCAGCCTGAGGCCGGCCTCGTTTTTTGTCACGCTCTGCTCCCGGGGCCAGGGACTCCGCTCCGCGGAATGGGACCTGATTTCCAGCAAGCCCCTTTCCCGCAGGGCAAGCAGGCTCCGGCGATCCGCACCAGTTTTCTGCCGCAGCTCGGGCCAGTCCAGGCCTTCAAGGGCTGCCGCCGCCAAAAACTCGAGGATCAAAGCCTGCCTAAACGCTCTTAGCTTGAGCCTGCCTGCTTCTTCCCTTAAAATGTCTTGATCCACGGCCGCAAAGACCCGTTCCACGAATCTCTTTTTCACCTTGTTCCTGGCCGGCGGCAGACAGAGGTGAATGGCTTCAGACCAGCGCAGAAAAAAACGCCGGGAAAGCCAGTAGCTGAGGTCGATCATCTCCGGGCCCAGGGCCGGTTCATGCTCCAACACGGACAAAACGTCCTTCGTATCCTGTACATCGGGGTCTCGCTGGACGCCCACAACAAATGCGTTGATCTTGCCGGAGCGAAAGGGGACCAGGACCTGCATGCCCACCCGCGGCGCGGCACACAATCCGCGGGGCATCCTGTATTGAAAGGGCCGATCCAAGGCATCGCTCACCCGATCGATGATCACCTGGATATATCGGTCATCCTGTTCTCCGTCCGTCATGGAAACGCTCCTTCTGGTGTGGCGTGATCGCGACTACGTTGTCAGGTCTCAGCTCGCACCCGGCGATCAAGTTTATCCAGGAAACTAACGCGAAACCGGGCTAAACTTTATCGCCATTTTATATTATAATATGACTACCCTGTATTATATCACGTTTGCAATTACAGAAAATACATGGTGGTTACCCGGAATCATTTTCTCGCCGGCATGACCATCGGAAGAGGGATAAGATATCAAGTAACCGGGGGGATCATGAGGCGATGTTCATAAAACCAGGCACCTGGAATGTGATCAGTCAAAATCTCAATTGGCTGATCATATCCCTGCTCTTCTTCTCGCTGGGAGCGGGAATTGTCTACCTGGCTCCGCAAAACGGAATCTATTTACTGGAAGAAATCCCCGCGGAGCAGAAGCAGCTGCTGCAGGAAATGGCCCAAATGGTTTTCGAGGGATCACCCCTCAGGGGTGCGCTAATTTTATTCGGCAACAACTTGGTGGCTTCCGTGCAGGTAATGATTTTAGGCATCGCCCTGGGCGTTCCTTCACTGCTGGGGCTCCTGGCCAACGGTGCATTGCTGGGGTTCATCATGAAGAGCCTGAGCCTGGAGGGGATTCCACTGCTGCCCTTCATTTTTCTGGGCATACTGCCTCATGGCATCTTTGAGCTACCCGCTTTTTTGCTCAGCGCCGCGCTGGGTCTAAAAATGGGCTTTCACCTGGTATTTCCGCTCCCCCACAAAAAAAGAGGCGAAAGCCTCAAATATATCCTGAAAGAGTACTGGACCCTTTTGCCCCTGGTTTTTTACCTGCTGGCCCTTGCGGCCATCATCGAAGTGCTTGTCAGCCCCGCCCTGCTGCAGCGGGTCATGGATCTTTATTGAATGCCTATCTTCCTGAGATGCGGTATTGTATATTACCTGCTGCGTGCGGAAATTCGCTCCAGGATACAGTGGGCCAGGTCATACTTGGACATGAGGGGCATCTCTTCCACCTGGCCATCCCTGTAGAGGAGAGTCACCAGGTTGGTTTCCACGGCGAACCCTGCTCCTTCCTGTTTCAGATCATTGGCGACAATCATATCCAGGTTTTTCTTTTCCATTTTCTGCACAGCGTTTTCCAGCAAGGCCTCTGTTTCCGCGGCAAAACCTACCAGGAAGCGGTGGCCTTTTTCGCTGCCGATGGCTTGCAGGATGTCCGGGTTGCGAACCAGTGTGAGCACCAGGTCGCCCCCTTTCTTGATTTTTTCCTCCTGGATGAGCTCCGGTCTGTAGTCGGCCACGGCCGCCGCCTTGATCACAATCTCCGCTTCCAGCACCTTGTCCATGACAACCCGGTGCATCTCCCGGGCGCTGGAAACGGGGTAAAACTCCACCCCTGCAGGGGGCGACAGTTCAGAGGGACCGCTGACGAGAATAACCCGGGCGCCCCTTTCCACGGCAGCCCGGGCCAGGGCATAACCCATCTTGCCACTGGAATAGTTGGTAAAGTAACGCACCGGATCCAGGGCCTCCCGGGTCGGGCCCGCCGTGATCAAAACTACCCGCCCCTCCAGGTCTCGTTTTCTTTCCAAGAGTTTTTGAACCCGGGCCAGGATTTCCAGGGGATCGGCCATCCTTCCCTTCCCAATTTCCTGGCAGGCCAGCACTCCTTCTCCCGGCTCCAGGATACCGTAACCGCCAGCAGCCAGGCGGCGGATGTTCTCCTGGACGGCGGGGTTTATCAGCATGGTCGTATTCATGGAGGGCGCCAAAAGGACAGGACACGTCGCCAGATCGATGGCCAGCAGGACCGTAGAAAGCAGGTCGTCGGCCAATCCCAGGGCAAGCTTGGCCAACGCGTTGGCCGTGGCCGGGGCGATGACGGCGATGTCCGGGTCTCGCGCCAGGTCGATGTGGGCTGTTGCAGAGCGGTGCAGGGGATCAAAAAGTGATTCAAAGACAGGATTTCCCGTTACGGCTCTCATGGTCAGCGGCGTGATAAATTTCTTTGCGGCCGGCGTCATGACCGTGTGAACATCAAAGTCAGCCTTGACCAGCAGTCGAGCCAGCTCGGCCGCCTTGTACGCCGCCACGCCGCCGGTAATCCCGAGCAGGACTTTTTTCTTGGTTTTCGCGTTCATTTCCATTCCCCTGACTTTCCCCCCCTGAGAAAGGATTGTTTCCTGCCGGTTTCCCGGACAGCTCAATCTGGCGATCAACTTCGCCCGGGAAATCTTCTTGCATACCGCTGCTGCCCCTCCACTCGCGGGGCACGGGGCAGTTCATGATTGAACGCGGTGCCCCGAATTCCAGGCTGCCTTAAGAATTCCCTGACTTCCTTTCCACAAGTCGCTGCATGCCCTGAGGCGGAACCCCCAGGCCCCTCTCGATGCAGGGTCATTTAACCTCATCGCCGTCCTACTTGATCCCGTTCTTGATACGTTCAAAGGTGATCCGATCTTTTGAAATATCTTCCAGCGCAACCGTCACTTCTTTAAACACGGCGACATCTTCCCTGGAAGTCTTGTCCTCCCGAAGCTGTCGAGCTCGTTTTGCCGCGAGGATCACCAGGGAGTACCGGCTGTCTACCTTGCCGAGGATATGATCAATGGAGGGATAGATCAATGGTTTCACCTTCCTTGAAGAGCTGTTGTAAAAACTCACGATGATGTTTAACCTTGCATTTTTCTGCGGCCAAGATGGCTTCCAGGCGTTCTACCGCGTAATCCAACTGGCCATCTTGATTCACCACAACGTAATCATACTGCCAGACCCGGTGCAGCTCCTGGTAGGCTGCCGCATACCTCTGCTTGATCACCTGCGGAGAATCGGTGCCGCGACCAGAAATACGCTGCCAGAGGGTTACCATGGAGGGAGGAAGCAAAAAAATAAAAACCCCGTCCTCAACAGTCTTTTGCAACTGCATGGCCCCCTGGGTATCGATCTCCAGGAGCACGTCCAGGCCGCGGCTGCGAGCGTTTTCTACCTCTTCCCGGGGGGTGCCGTAAAAATTTCCATAAACTTCCGCCCATTCCAGCAGGGCCCCCGCTTTCCGGAGTCGGGTGAATTCGCTTTCGCTGAGAAAACGATAGTGTACACCGTCAACTTCCCCCTCCCGCGGAGGGCGGGTTGTAATCGAAATCGATTGATACAGCCGCGGCTGGCGGCTGCAGAATTCCTGGCATACGGTCCCTTTTCCCGTTCCCGATGGCCCGGATAAAACAATTAACAGTCCTTTCTGCATCCTCGTCTCCCGTTACTTCCGCTAAACCTTCAGACTATCTTCTGACGCGGTTTCTTTGCCCTGCAGGCGGTGTTTCACCGTCTCCGGCTGGACCGCTGAAAGGATAATATGCCCGCTGTCGTTAATGATCACCGCACGAGTCCGACGCCCGTAGGTCGCATCCACCAGCATGCCCCGCTCTCTTCCTTCGCTGATCACGCGCTTAATAGGAGCAGATTCCGGGCTCACAATGGCGACAATCCGGTTCGCCGATACAATGTTTCCAAATCCTATGTTGATTAGTTTGATGTTCATAAAAACCCGGGCCCTGGCCAGCAATCCTCTGCTGTCAAAGACCGGTTTTACACCTCCTGTTTGTTAAAACATCTCATTTGCCTGCTTCTTGGAACGGACCTTCGCTTCCTTAGATACCATCCACCTCCATCACTGGATTTCCCAGGTTCGGTGCTATGCAACCTGGCGCTCATGCTCACCCGGGAATAAACCCTTGTTACCCCGCTCGCAGAAAAACGGCAGCGAAACCTGGCTATAGGTAGAGCCAGCTTATTCAATGTTTTGGATTTGCTCCCGTATCTTTTCGATTTCGCTTTTGGCCTCCACAACCAGGTGAGATACTTCCAGGTCGTTGCTCTTGACCGAGATCGTATTAATTTCGCGGTGCATTTCCTGCAGCAGGAAATCCAGTTTACGTCCCACGACTTCACTTTTTTCCAGGTCATGCATGAACGCATCAACATGACTTTCCAGGCGGACAATTTCTTCATCGATGCTGCAGCGTTCCGCGAACAAAACCGTTTCCGTGTAAAAGCGCTGTTGATCATATTCTTTCCCCTGGTGTAGTTCTTCCAGGCGATTCGCCAGCCTGCGGCGATAATCCTCCAGGATCCCCGGGCTCCTTTCCTTGATTCTCAGCGCCAGATTTTTCAGGTGATGGAGCTTGGTCCCAATATCCCTGGCCAGGCGGCTGCCTTCTTCAGCCCGCTGCTTGATGAGCGAAGAAAGGGCCCTGGTCAAAGCCCTTTCCAGGGCCGGCGCCAGGACTTCCGGGTCAAAGAAATCTTTCTCCAGAGCAAGGACGTCGGGAAGCAGGGCCAGCTCATGGGCCGAGAATCGTCCTCTCGTCAGCTGAAAGGCCGTCTCCAATTCCTGCAGCGCCTCATAATACGCCCGGGCCAGGGGGTGATCCACCCTGACATGTTTTTGCTTCTCCTCCGTGGTTTCCAGGTTGACGAAAACCTCAACCCGGCCCCTGGAAAGCGCCTCCTGCACCAGGCGCCTGGCCATCTCCTCCAGGACCCCCAGTTCCCGGGGCATGCGCACGATAATATCCCGATGTCGATGGTTCAGTGCCTTGATCTCTACGACAAACCGGAAACCCGCTTCGGTTTCTTCTCCTCTACCGTAACCCGTCATGCTGCGAATCAAAATCATACCCCTTTTATCTTGTGGCATAAAAACCCGGCTCAAGCAACCGGCATACACCTATTTTATCATAATAATACGCATAATCAAGACATACGACCGGCATATTTACATCATAGGCACGATTTCACCCTTATCTGCCCCAGATTTAAGCTTCTTAGGGCTCCGGGCCTGGGGACCACTTTTCATAAGCATGGGCTTTACAGAATCAAATGATCAAGTTTGTGCAACACTAATGCCATTTTAACGTCCAAGACTCAATCCCGTATGCATTCCATTTACGGGTCACCTGCTCTGCGACAGCCGGGTCCATCGCGACGACTTCTGGCCAGTCGCCGGCGCCTCCTTCACCCCACCTTTTTGCCGTGGCATCGATCCCGATTTTCCCCCCCATTCCCTGGTAACGCGAACCGTGGTCCAGCGTATCCGCCGGCCCTTCCGTAAAAATAAGGTCGCGGGCGGCATCCAAATTAGCCAAGACCTTCCAGGCCACCTCATGTACATGGTGCGGATTTGTCTCCTTATCCACGACGATCATCACCTTGGCAAAGAGCAAATGCCCCAACCCCCAGAGGGCATGCATCACTTTTTGGGCCTGGCCCGGGTACTGCTTGTCAATGGAAACAATCACGCAGTTGTGGAAAGCCCCTGCCGCAGGAACAGCGATGTCGACAATTTCCGGCAGGTGGAACTGCAGGAGGGGAAGGAAAATGCGCGCGGCCGCGGCGATGAGATAACTGAGTTCGCCGGGAGGTTTTACCGGCACGGAAATCGGGAAAATCGGGAATTTCTTCCTTGTCATTCCCGTCAGGTGGAAAACGGGAAAGTCTTTCTCCCGGGAATAGTACCCCGTGTAGGAACCGGCAGGCCCCTCCCGGGCCTCCTCACCGGGATCAATAAACCCCTCCAAAATAAATTCCGCCTGGGCGGGCACCTCCAGGTTGACGGTTTTGCCCCGGGTCACTTCCAGGGAGGTTTTTTGCAGGAAACTCGAAAACACCATTTCATTGAACCCGAAAGGAAGGGGAGCAAATGCGGCAAAAATGGTTGCGGGGTCTGCGCCAATGGCCACGGCCACAGGCATCCGCTTGCCCAGCTCTTTGTAGCGCCTGAGGATTTCAGCCCCGTCCTTGTGGGGGTGGATGCGGACTATAGCCCGGTTGGAATCCAACACCTGCATGCGGTAAATCCCCATGTTCTGTCGCTGCGTTTCCGGGTCCCGGAGAATCACCAGCGGCATGGTGATATGGCGGCCTGCGTCCCGGGGCCAGGCTTTGAGCAGCGGCAGTCGGGTCAGATCGGGGTTCGTTTCTACTATCTCCTGGCAGCCGGCGCGGCGGGCAGGTCGGGGGAGGTATTGCTTCATGTGGATCAGCTGCGGGATGTACTTCAAGGTTTCCATCAGCCCTTTTGCCGGATTTAAAAAAGGTTCCAGGGTATCCCTGATTTCTGCAGCGATTTCATCCAGGGATTCAACCTCGAAGGCCAGGGCCAACCTCCTCTCGGAAGCCATAAAATTTACGGCAGCAGGGTAGGGAGATCCCTTGATCTGTTTAAACCAAAGAGCCGGCCCTTTATTCTGATTGATCCGGGAGACGATCTCTGTCAGTTCCAACTCCGGATCCACCTCTTCGTCAATTTTAACCATTTCCTCCTTCTTGATGAGGGTGGCCAGAAATGAGCGCATGTCTGTATAAGGCAATGAAAAAACCTCCCTTGCGTAGATTTGCTTTTTACCGGTATACCGGTTATACTCATACATACGGCGGTGAAGCGATCCGTTAGGCCCGCAACAAGGTTGCGGATTTCCCGCGAATAATCTCCTGGAGGCAGAAAAGCAGATGGCTTTCGACTCTTTTGTCTTGCATGCCGTGAAGACCGATCTTGAAAAACATCTTGTGCAAACCCCGTGCAAAGTGCAACGGGTCATTCAACCCAATGCCGTCACCCTCCTGCTGGAGTTTCGAGGCCAGCGGCCTGGCGCGGAAGCCCTTTTCTTTTCCATCCACCCGGGCAGCAGCCGCGTGCACCTGACATCCAGGCATTATCCCCGGCCTTCCACTCCTCCGCCTTTCTGTATGCTGCTGCGCAAACACTTAAGCGGGGGGCGATTGGTTTCCGTGGAGCAGCCCCCCCTGGAGAGGATGCTCTACCTGCATTTCCTGGCAACCAATGAACAGGGGCGCGAAAGTCCCAAAACCCTGGTTGCCGAGATCATGGGCCGCCACAGCAACTTGATCTTGATCGATCCCCTGGTCAACGAAAAACCGAAGATCCTGGGGTGCCTCAAGCCGGTCCCTGCAGCCCTGAATCGGTACCGCGCCATCCTGCCAAACCACCCATACGATCCCCCCCCCCTGCAGGATAAACTGCACCCCTTTGCCCTAAATTATGAATATTTTCGGCAGGAAGTCCTGCAGCAGCAGGGTACACGCATCGAAGCATTCTTCCTGGACCATTTCCAGGGCTTCAGCCCTTTCCTGGCCCGAGAAATTGCCAGCCGGGCTGGCATGGATATGTTGGCGGCGAGCGCTGCCCCCCTCCTCTGGGAAAAGCTCCAGGAACTCATGGCCATCTACACCTCTGCCGCATGGCAACCAACCCTGCTGCATGGCCTTGCCGGACTGCCTGAAGACTATTTTGCCTTTAAACCGCATCAAAATTTTACAGGAACACTCCGTTTTTTCTCCTCCATGAGCCGGCTCCTTGACGAGTTCTTTGAGTACAAGGAACGACACGAAGCAAAGACCGGCCTTTACCGCTACTTTCATCAGCTCGTCACACGACAGCTGGAAAAGACCCGGAGAAAAGAAAAAAAACAGCAAAAAGAGCTGGCAGAAACAGAGCGGGCGGAAGAATACCGGCGGTTGGGAGAATTACTCTACCTGAATATCCACGCGATTCCTCCCAAAAGCCGCCAGTTTGAAGCAAAAAACCCCTATGAAGAATCCGGCGGCAGCGTGCTTATCCCCCTGGACCCGGGCATCTCTCCCTCTCAAAATGCCCAGCGATATTTTAAAAAATATCGGAAGGCAAAACAGGGGGCCAAAGAAATATCCCGCCAGCTAAAAATAACTCGCCAGGAAATCAAGTACCTGGATTCGGTCCTCTTCGCCATGGAGAAAGCGGACCTGGAATCCCTGGGAGAAATCCGGGAAGAGCTGGAAGATGCCGGATATCTCCCGCGGCAGCAAGCAGAACCCCGGGAAAAAAAAGCGCGCCTCCAGAAACCCCTTTCATTTTTATCTTCCCAGGGTGAAACCATTCTTGTGGGGCGCAACAACCGCCAAAATGATGATCTTTCCCTGCGTCTTGCCGCAAAAACCGACTACTGGCTGCATGCCAAAAACATCCCCGGCGCTCACGTGATCATTCGCAGTTCCAACCCCCACGAAGCAACCCTGGTAGAAGCCGCTTTACTGGCTGCCCATTTTAGCCGCGCTTCCCGCTCATCGAAGGTTCCCATCGACTATACCCGGGTAAAGAACCTGCGGCGGATTCCCGGACCCCGACCGGGCATGGTTACCTACTCCAACTTCAAAACCCTTTATGTGACCCCCGATGAAAAATCCATGGCCCCCCTCCTCGGCCGCGCCGTCCGCCAGCGGCCCGAGTCGTAATCGCCTCCCGGGAGCCCAGGCAAAGGTGAACTTTGCGCGGGGAAAAAGCGGGCACCCTGCACCGGGCTACTTTCCCTGGTCGGGCTTCATGATCACCACTTCATCGCGGTCATCTATTTCCTGCAGGCAGACAGAAACATTCTCCACGTGGCTGGTGGGAACGTTTTTCCCGACGAAATCGGGACGGATAGGAAGTTCACGGTGTCCCCGGTCAACCAGGACCGCCAGCTGGATCATGCGGGGTCTCCCCCGGTCAATGAGGGCGTCCATGGCGGCCCTGACGGAACGACCGGTAAAAAGCACATCATCCACCAGTACCACCACCCTGGACTCTACCGAAAAAGGAAGCTGGGCCGCCTGCTCCCGGGCTTTATGTGCCTCGCCTACGTCCAGGTCATCCCGGTACGGCGTGATATCGAGATGACCCACGGGTGGTAATACCTGCTCCATGTCATAGATAACCGCGGCAATGCGGTGGGCCAGCGGTACGCCCCTGCGCTGGATCCCCACCAGGACCAGGTCCGCGGTCCCCTTATTTTTCTCCACGATTTCATGAGCGATACGGGTCAAGGCCCTGCGGATGCCATCCGCATCAATGATTTGTGTTTTGTATCCGTCCATCGGCTTCTCTCCCCGATAGAAAATGATCGAATTCCGCTCCCGGCTCCTGGAGAAATTCCATGTAATCCCTGATGGCGGGATGATAAAACCCCAGGGTGTCCGCGTGCAGCAGTTGGCCCATGTCCCGGAAAGGAGACTTTTGCGGTCCGTAAACCGGGTCGCCCACAACGGGACAACGCAGGTATGCCAGGTGAACCCTGATCTGGTGGGTCCGGCCTGTTTCCAGCTTGAGAGAGAGCAGAGAATAAGGAGGCAGGGAGCGCAGCGTCTTATAATGGGTTACAGCGCGACGACCGCCCCCGTCCTGGCGCACTGCGATGCGCTTCCTGTCCCGGGGATCTCTGCCCAGGGGCAGGTCAATGGTCCCCGAAGCCCGGGGGGGCTGCCCATGCACGATGGCCACGTAACCTCTCTTAATCGCCCGGCTCTTGAACTGCCGGGCCAGGTGTAGATAGGCAAGCTCGGTCTTGGCGATCACCATCAGCCCTGTGGTATCTTTATCCAGCCGGTGCACAATACCCGGTCGCAGCTTATCCCCCAGCAGCGGGAGCTCACGGCAGTGAAACAGCAGCGCATTCACCAGCGTTCCGGTCCTGTGTCCCGCGGCAGGATGGACCACCATCCCCCTGGGCTTGTTGATCACCAGCAGATCAAGGTCTTCGTAGAGGATATCCAGGGCAATCTCTTCGGGTTCGGCGACCATGCGCTGGGGACGGGGAAAATGGATCTCCACGGTCTGGCCTTCCTTCACGATGAAGCCGGGCTTGGCCTGGGGAATACCGTCGACAGCAACGTGTCCCTGGCGGCAAATCTTTTGCCAGTAGGAACGAGAATATGCGGGATCCTGGCGAGTCAAGAAGACATCCAGGCGCAACCCGTGATCTTGTTCATCCACCAGGACCCGCTTCTTCTCCCTGGGTTCCATCTTTACTGCCCCTTCCGTCCCGGGTAAAATGACGTATCGCCGACCAGGCTGAGAAACAGCAAGATCATACCGGCCACCATAGCCACGTCGGCGAAGTTAAAAACCGGCCAAATCCGGAAATCCAGAAAATCGATCACATACCCAAACCTGATCCGGTCAATGAGGTTGCCCAGGGCCCCGCCTACTTGCAAGGACAGGGCCAGCTGCAGGAAGATTCGGCGGGTGGAGAAGAAGCGCCGGCCAAA
>PWWY01000033.1 GCA_003561325.1 Syntrophomonadaceae bacterium
GCATGATGTAGGGATTGATTTTATTTCGGGCTGCGCGGTTTTAGTGTAGCCCTGTTTATTTTGAAAAGAAAGTCGGTTTTCATAGAAAGCCCAGTAACTTTTTTTGCGTTATGTCGTTATTCTAAATACATGGTGAGCCATTATCGGAAAATCCAATATATTTATGATGGAGGAGAATCGAAGTGCTTGCAGCACGAATCAAAGTAGTGTGGTTCTTATGGCTGGTTTTCATGGTCGTCGCGTTTACGCTGGGACCTGCTGCGGCGACAGCGGCGGAAGAAAATGCCGCGGACTTGGGCGTGAAGATATATTACAACCAAAACGAGGTTCTATCTGGCGTTGCCCCCCTGCTGGTGGATGGGCGCGTGCTCATTTCCGTGCGCCCCTTCCTGGAAGCCATGGGTTCGCAGGTGCGCTGGGATCATGAAAATAACCAGGTTGTTGCTCAACACAAAGGAAAAACCATCATCATAAACCTGGAAGATTCTTATGCGGAAATAGATGGGGTCAAAACGGAGATGAGCCCTCCGGCACAGGTAATTAACGGCAGTACCATGGTTTCGCTGCGGTTTCTCATTGAATGCCTGGATTTATCGGTGTACTGGAACGCGGAAGAATACGCCGTGGAGATTGCCTCGAAGAATTTTGTTCCCTATACGCGTCTGTCTTTAAGCAGTCTGGATGAGGTCACCGGGATTGTTGAAGCCTGGGTAGAGAGCAGGAGAAGCGAGCCCGGGGTAGACGTTCGGGTATTTGAAGACAAACTTTACATCCTGGCTACCTTTGGCTTGAAGGAGTCAGGAGGGTATGATGTTCGCATCCGGAATATTGAACGAGAGCAGGATGGTTTCCTCGTGGAAATTCTCTACATTGAACCCGCTCCTGGCCAATATACGTTTCCTGCTTTTACCCGTCCATTCGACCTGGTGTCGATCGCGTTAGACGAATATAGCCTCCCTTCCCACCTGCTTTTAACTTACCAGGGTTATGAAAGCGAGCTTTATCCACCGCTTCCCACGCGGTTGGAACCATAAACTTAATCGCTCTAACTTTCATGATGGATGAGCTAGAAAACAGAACAGGGATTGCCATGAACACGGCAACCCCTGTTTTTTTGAAGAAACCCCCTGCCTCCAACTCTACATCTCACCATCTCAATTTTTCTAGATCGTGAAGGGGTCAAGGCCCTGAAGGGGCTGAAATCGATTCCAGCGCTTCGATGACCTCGAATAATTGCTCATCTTCCAGCTGACCGGTAAGGCTCACCACTGATTTTTCCTGCAGCCAGGTAATCGTATTCATCCCTTGTTCTTGACGGAAAAGGGATCCTTCATACGAGCCCACCTGGACGGGTATGGCCAGCTCGTCCAGGGAGTAATAAGCCGCGCCAGCTGCTGCAGCGGAGAGGAAAAAGCTCTGGTTGATGGAAAGCCGCCGCTCCCCGTCAGGGCTGGCATAGGATTGCGTCACGACATGCAGCACGGTGTCCGATCGGGAGATGACGGCATTGGCAAACACGAAGCCTGCGGGAGCTTCCGGGAGATACCAAATCTCGTAGACAGCCAGGGTTGCTGACAACCCCTTTAAAGTGTTGATCAAGTTAGTATGCTCGGAAAACCCAAGGCTGCTCGTGGTCTCCATCGCCATATCCATTTCTGCCTCCGGTTGGCTTTCCCGGGCCAGGATTTCCCCGGCAGGCTGTTCCGGGGTTTCCTCCCCGAAGTCTCTTGCTCCATCCGGGTCTTCAGCCGTATCCACGTCCATGTCCAGGGTGGGGATTTCTTCGCCGGGATGAATATCCGCTAACACAGCTTCTTGTCCTGGCGCTGCGCCCGGATCCGGGGTCTTTGGAGGCAAGGGTGCTTCTGCCTCAGTTAGTTCTCCTGAAGTCTCCACGCGAATAAAGGCCTCGTCCGCTTCCGAGGAGGTGGTGACACCGGAGAAGGACTGTTTCAGTATGTCCACCGGGGGCAAGCCTGCAAAGTAGATGGCCACCAATAGACAAGCCGCCGCCAGGGAGGATAACGCTTTATGTCGCCTGAACAATTCGTATCCCCGCTTGAGCAAGGAACTGTCTTGGTCATCGACAAGTGTGCTTGTATCTCCCGAAAGGGCAGGGCATTCCTGGTTTTCTAACCGCGACCTCAGGTCAGCCCATCCCTGCATGCTGGGAGGAGGCGTTAACGCTTCACTTTCCTGCTGAAAATAGGTTTTTAGCAAGTGTTCCAGGTCTTTTCCATGTGGTTTTTTCATAAGTCATGCTCCTCGATGTTCAATCATCATCCCGGTTGCCCAACCTTTGCAACCAGGGCGGTGGAGTCAGGCTTTACCCTTATGACGCTTGTGGCCTGGTGAAGGTTGCAGCAAAACTCGTAATTTTTCCCGGGCACGAAACAACCGCGACTTGATCGTGCCGGGGGACACAGTATGCAGGGAAGCGATATCTTTAATGCTGAGTTCATTAAAATATTTCAACACGATGAGCATCCGCTCATCGGGATCCAGCTGCTGCAGGGCCTCACGAACTTCTTGCAAGTTTTCTTTCTTTTCCCAGAAATCATGGGGGGATGATTCCCAGGAAGGATCCGCTTGAATATCTGTTTTTTCCGAAAAGATCAGCTTTTTGTTTTTACGCAGCAGGTCAACGCTGTAATTGGCTGCAATGACACTCACCCAGGAAGCGAACTTATCTTTATCGCGCAGGGTTTCCATCCTGGAGAAAGCTTTTAAGAAGGCTTCCTGGGCGGCATCTTCTGCCAGCTGATAGTCTCCCGTAACCAGGTAAGCTGTGCGAAATATTTTATGAAAATGCTCGTGGTAGAGCGTTTCGAAGTTTTGTATATCCATGGGACGATTGGCCTGCCTTACTGGAATGAGGTACGTGTACAAAAGCGGGCCGGATTACTCTCCGGCGGCTTTTCCTCTTATTTTAACACAAAAAGCTGCAAAGCAGGATAAGATTCTTTGCTGATATTTCCAGCCATCCCTTCAATCCCTTGACAAGCCATCCCAGAATTGATTAAAATGAGATGGATGGAATGAAATGCATTTTCGCAAGGCAGGAATGATTCTCAAGCCAGGCATAGAGGAGCGTAAAGCATGAAACTGGAAGAAACCAAGGAGAAAGAAGGAAAATATGTTCAATCGCTGGAAAGGGCGCTGAATATCCTGGAAGTGATGGCCCATGAAGGGGCTCCGATCACGGTCACGGAACTCTCTGAAAAGGTTGGACTGAAGATCAGCACGGTCCACCGCTTGCTGGCCACATTTGCTCACCGGGGATATATCGAGCAGGATCCCGATGACAACAAATACCGCCTGGGATTAAAACTCCTGGAGATTGGAAATGCGGTGCTTTACTTTGCCGATATCCGCATTGTGGCGCGGCCATACCTGGAGGAGTTAGTTGAACGCTGTAATGAAACGGCCAACCTGGCAATTTTAGATGACGCGGAAGTTGTTTATATCGATCAGGTGGAATCCAAGAACCTGGTCATTGTCAAGATGCTGGCCCAGGCCGGCAACCGGGGCCATATTCACTGCACCGCTTCCGGAAAGTCCATGCTGGCTTTTTTGCCCGAGGAAAAGATCGATGAGATTCTGGGAAAGATTGAGATGCCCAAGTTTACCAATGAAACGATCACGGACCCCGCACAATTAAAGAAGGAACTTGCTCGCATTCGCCAGGAAGGTTATGCCCTGGATTGGGGAGAGCGGGAAGAACATGTTCGCTGCGTGGCGGCGCCCATTTTAAACCACGAAGACAGGGTCATTGCCTCCATTAGCGTTTCCGGTCCCAGCAACCGCATTACCACGTACTACATGAAACACGAACTGGTTGATGTTGTCAAAGAAATTGCCTCGAAGGTTTCACACAAAATGGGCTATAATGAAGAACACCTGATTCAATAAAATGGATAGCAGTTTCAAAAACTTCGAATGCGGCAAACCGCCATCATGGCAACCCATCTTGGTTAAGGAAACGACAAACCTGCCGGCTTACAGGCCGGCTTTTGTTTTGTCTCGATGCATGTAAAGCGAGAACCCGTAAAGGACCGACGAGCGGGGTAAACCCTGGGGTATTCTCTTGTTTTTCTATCAGCATAAGTCCTGTCAGAATAGGTCATTGACACAGAACTTTGCCTAAATTATAATAGCAGTAATTCCATATGGTGAAACATTTTTCGATTCACGAAATGCCCGGCGGTTCACGATCGGCGAAAAGAAATCCGGAGGTGTTAACGAATTGGATGTCAAGGAGATGAAGTCACAACCATTGGACCTGCTGGAGCAGCAAAACCCTTTTACCATCGCGCAACGGCAGTGTGATCAGTGTGCCCTTTACCTGGAATTGGATCCAGGAATCCACCAGATACTCCGGGTTCCCCGGCGCGAGATCCACATCAATATTCCTGTTCGGATGGACGATGGTTCCACGAAAGTATTTCAGGGTTTCCGGGTGATACACAATGATGTCCTGGGTCCGGCCAAGGGGGGGATTCGTTTCCATCCCCATGAAACCATTGACACGGTGCGGGCTCTCGCCGCCTGGATGACCTGGAAGTGTTCCTTGCTCGACCTGCCGCTGGGCGGCGGTAAGGGTGGGGTTGTGTGCAACCCCAAGGAGATGTCCCAGGGGGAACTTGAACGGTTGAGCCGGGGGTATGTTGCCCAGCTCTGGGAATTTATCGGACCGGAAAAAGATATTCCGGCACCTGATGTTTACACCAATCCCCAGATCATGGCCTGGATGATGGATGAATACTCCAAGATCGTCGGCCGCAATCAGTTCGGCGTGATTACCGGTAAGCCCCCGTTGATCGGTGGCTCCCTCGGGCGAGGAGATGCTACGGCTAGAGGCGGTATCTTTGTCCTGCGAGAAGCGGCCAGGATACGCGGTATGAATCTCCAGGAAGCTTCTGTGGCCGTCCAGGGTTATGGAAATGCCGGTTACCATGCAGCCCAGCTGGCTGTTGAACTGCTGGGATGTAAGATTGTCGCGATCAGCGACAGTTCGGGCGCAATCTTGCATGAACGCGGGCTGGACCCGCAGGAAGTACATGTATATAAAGCCAAGACCGGCTCTGTGGTGGGTTATCCTGGGGCACAAAGTATTTCCAGCGACGCCCTTTTTGAACTCGATGTCGATGTACTCTTTCCCTGTGCCCTGGAAAATGCGATTACGGAAAAGAATGCACCATCGATCAAAGCCTCCATTATCGCCGAGTTTTCCAATGGCCCGACAACGCCTGAAGCCGACGAGATTCTCTATGAAAAAGGGGTGCATGTTCTTCCTGACTTTTTATGCAATGCCGGCGGTGTGACGGTTTCATATTTTGAAATGGTGCAGAATTATAACCTCCTTTACTGGGAACTGGAAGAAATTCATGCACGCCTGGACCGCAAAATGACCAGGGCATATGA
>PWWY01000086.1 GCA_003561325.1 Syntrophomonadaceae bacterium
ATGCCGCTTTCGGCAGGGTGCTGGAAGGTATGGAAGAAGTGGACAGGATCGCTGCCGTGCCCCGTGACCAGGGGGATAAGCCCCTGGAAGCAGAGCGGATCAAGCAAATCAGGGTGGAGCTGTTTGGGGTGGAATACGGACCCCCGGACAAGGTCTAAGTCGCTGCGGTTATTCCCAGAAGTCCAGGTCTGACATTTCGTAGCACCAGAAGCCGTTGAACTCGTCCAGCATGGAGTCGTGAAAGACGTTTCCTTTTAACCACACAAACAGGCCCGTGGGATCTTCATCGTAAGGATGATAGACCCAGAGTTCCCGGTTGTGTGCGGCGCTGACCACGGAGGTCATGCGGATCACGTGGGGCGGGCAGCCCAGCACCTCTACCAGTTCCTCCCGGGTCAGGCCTTCCAGGTCCACGGTATCCCATCCGGGGTTGGGCTTCATCCCGGTCGGCTGGTAGTTCCAGCAGTCCGGGGCGGCATTTTTATACTCCGCTTCATCCCCGTTTTCCACAGGGGCCTCTTCAGGGGGGCCTTCCACGTCCGGCCCATTTCCACAGCCCGCAGCCAGCATGAAACCTGTCAACGTGAAAACCAACACCAGCAGCCAGATTGCCTTGGGTTTCAACATGTTTTGATCCCTCTCCCCATCCTAAGACAGAATATTTTTTCTTCACTGCTTCTATTTTACCATGGCGGAAGATGCGTGAAAAGATACGGCGGGGACGCGGGGCGGGAAATTTGCCGGCAATGAAAGAAACGGCCGCAGTGGGAGTTGGCCCGATCGAGCAGAGGGGCCTGGGCCCGTGGTGCTTTCCCGCGACCTGATCATCTGCTATAATGGGTCCATAATCGATCGCGACGAACGTAAAGGGGTGGAAGCAGATGGAAATGGAAACGGCGCGCATCAGCAGCGGGATCCCTTCCCTGGACCGGGTCCTGGACGGGTTTCGCCTGGGCGATAACGTGGTCTGGCAGGTGGACTGCCTGGAAGATTACTGCTTTTTCACGGAGCCTTTTGCCGCCGAGGCCATCGAGAGCAGCGGCCACTGTGTCTACCTGCGCTTTGCTTCCCATCCGCCCGTTGTCCAGCCCCGCCCGGGCCTGATCATCAAGGAAGTGAACCCGGGCCAGGGGTTTGCCCACGTGACGGCGGAGATGCACCGGCTGATCCAGGAACAGGCGGAGGCCGGTGCGCGCTATTTCGTCCTGGACAACCTCTCTGCCCTGGTGGACCAGTGGGCCACCGACGAACTGCTGGCCAACTTTTTCCAGGTCACCTGCCCCTTTCTCGGAGAACTGAATACCGTCGCCTATTTTGCCCTGCTGCGCGGTCGCCATGCCAACCGGGCCGTGGCGCGCATTCGCGATACCACCCAGGTGCTGGTGGATGTCTACCGCATCCAGGGAAAGATGTATATCCACCCCTTAAAAGTATGGGACCGCTATTCGCCCCAGATGTTCTTGCCCCACAGCGAAGAGAACGGCGACTGGGAGCCGGTGTTTCGCAGCGGTGAAGCCGCCGATATCTCTGCGCAGGCCCGCCGCCATCCCCTGCGGGTGGCGCGCTACTCCAGCGCCCCCTGGGAAACCGTTTACATGAAGCTCTTGCAGTACTGGGAACGAGGCGGCGATCCCCGGGACCTCACCCCCGAGGCCCGCGCCCTGAAGCAGGAAGGGGTGCGTATGCTCATCGGCGGGGATCCGGCTCTGAACCGCCTGGCCGATGCCTATTTTACCCTGGAGGACCTCTTCGCCATCCGGGAACGCCTCATCGGCACGGGAAGGATCGGGGGGAAATCTAGCGGGATGCTGCTGGCCCGCAAAATCCTGCAGGAGACCCGGGGGAAGACCGATTTCTCCCGGGTTTTGGAACACCACGATTCCTTCTACATCGGTTCGGACGTGTTCTTTACCTTTCTGGTGGACAACAACCTCTTTCGCCTGCGCCTGCAGTTGACCAGCAACTCCTCCCTCAGCTGGGAAGAGTTTGCCGAGATCGAGCAGGAATTTCTAGCGGGCAGCTTTCCCGCCGAGATCATGGACCAGTTCCGCAACATGCTGGACTATTTCGGCCAAGCTCCCATCATTGTCCGCTCCAGCAGCCTGCTGGAGGACAGCTTCGGCAATGCCTTCGCCGGAAAATACCGCAGCGATTTCTGCGCCAACCAGGGAGGCCCGGAACAGCGGTTGGAAAACTTCCTGCGCACCGTCAAACTGGTCTACGCCAGCACCCTCAGCCCCGATGTTCTGACATACCGGCACAAACGCGGGCTGGGAGAGAGCGATGAACAGATGGCCATCCTGTTGCAGCGGGTCTCCGGGCACCCTTATCGCCACTACTTTTTCCCCAGCCTGGCCGGGGTGGCTTTTTCCCGCAACCTCTATGCCTGGTCGGAGCGTATCGATCCGCTGCAGGGCCTGGTCCGCCTGGTTTTCGGCCTGGGAACAAGGGAGGTCAACCGCGTGCCCGACGATTACCCGCGCATGATTGCCGTGAGCCACCCCCAGATCCGCCCCGAAGCCGGCGGCCGCATTGCCCACTACTCCCAGCGGCAGATGGATCTGCTGGATATTGCGGGGAACCGCTTTTTGACCCTGGCCGTGGCCGAAGTGCTGGAAAATGGCGGCTACCCCCAGCTGCAGTACTTTGCCTCGGAACTCTTGGAGGGCATCCCTTACGATCCGCCGTATCGCACCCTTTCCGCGGAAAGCGGGGAACGGGTGCTGACCTTCAATCGCCTTTTGGAGAAAACGCCCTTCGTCCCCTACCTGCGTGATCTGCTCCAGCGGTTGGAAAACGCCTACGGGCATCCTGTCGACACCGAGTTTACCGCGTCTGTTTCCAAGGCCGGCCAGGTGAGGATCAACTTGCTGCAGTGCCGTCCCCTGTGGCTGCCAACCCAGCTGGCCGCTTTAAGGCTCCCCGAAGATGTCCCCGCGGACCGGGTGCTCTTCGGCGCCCAGCGGGTGGTGAACCCGGCCCTGGTGGAGGGGATCCGTTACGTGATCTACGTGGATCCCCAGGGCTACGGAGACCTGCAGGAGGAGTCCTTGCGGCGGGAGGTGGGCCGCCTGGTGGGCCGCTTGAACCGCCATCCCCAGCTGCAAAAAGAAAAGCTGCTCTTCATGGGACCGGGGCGCTGGGGCAGCAACAACATTTACCTGGGCATTAACGCCGGCTATGCGGATCTCAATAACGCCTCGATCCTGGTGGAGTTGGCCTGCGAGAAGGAGGGGCAGTTTCCGGAAGTATCCTACGGTACGCATTTCTTTCAGGACCTGGTAGAATCGGAGATCACGTACCTGCCCGTCTATCCCGACCTTCCCCAGGATCGCTTTAACCAGACTTTCTTCCAGGAATCCCCGTCCGTCCTGGAGACGCTGCTGCCGGGCAGCGGGGCCTTGCAGGAGGCGGTGCGGGTGATCGATATCGCGGCCGTCAGCGGTGGAGCGCTTGCACGCATGGTGGCGGATCCCCGCTCCGGCAGGGCGTTATGTTACCTGGTTCCCGGGGAAGAGGCCGCGGGAACCAGGTAGTCCAAAGAACAGCTCCCGGGCCGGGGAAAGCGGATCCACAGCAGCGGTTTGCATCAACCCGCGGGCGGGAATGCTCGGCGCGAACCCGCGTTCGGAGAATGGTGGAAGTGCAGTCCAAATGACTGCCGCAAAGGGGTGCGACCATGACCGAAAGGGAAAAACGGGTCCTGACTTCCTGTAGCTTCAACTGCGGGGCGCGCTGTTTGCTTGCGGTGCAGGTGAAAAACAACCGGGTAACCCGCATCTCCTGCGGGCGCCGGGAAAGCCCCCCGGGGGTGCAGCCCTTCCGAGACTGCCCACGGGTTCCTGCCCTGCTAGAGAGGCTCGAGCACCCGGACCGGCTGAAGTACCCCCTGAAGCGGGCCGGGAGACGCGGGGAAGGGAAGTTCACCCGCATCTCCTGGGATGAGGCCACCTCGCTCATCGCCGCGGAGCTGCAACGCATCACGGAAACATACGGGCCGGAAGCGCGGTATGTCCACTACGGCTCCGGCATCAACGGAATCCTGGCCGAGGGGGAATTTTTTAGCCGGCTCCTTGCCGGTAGCGGCGGTTATTTGAATTATTACGGTTCTTACAGCACCGCCTGCACCAATATCGCGACGCCCTATACATACGGAACCAATAAAACAGGCAGCTCCCGGGAAAGCTGGCTGCATTCCCGGCTGATCCTCCTCTGGGGTCACAACCCTGCGGAAACCTCGTTTGGCTCGGACACCCTCTCCTACCTGCAGAGGGCCCGGCAGGACGGCGCCAAAATTATTGTCATTGATCCCCGCTATTCCGAGTCGGCCGCGCGGCTGGCGGACCAGTGGATCCCGCTGCTGCCTACCACCGATAACGCCTTGATGGATGCCATGATCTACGTCCTGGTGACGGAAAACCTTTACGACAAAGATTTCGTGGAAAAGTACTGCCTGGGTTTTGCAGAAAACCAGAGGCCGCCGGGGGTTCCGGCGGGCCAGTCCCTTACCAGCTACGTGCTGGGGGAAGTGGACGGGATTGCCAAGACCCCCCGGTGGGCGGAAAAAATCACCCGGGTACCGGCGGCGACCATTCGCCAGCTGGCCCGCGAATACGCTACGCGGAAGCCGGCTGCACTGCTCCAGGGATGGGGTCCGCAGCGCCATGCCTGCGGCGAACAGGCAGCGCGCGGGGCGACGGTGCTGGCCGCGATTACGGGCAACGTGGGCATCCTGGGAGGCTGGGCTTCGGGCAGCGGGCACTACGTGGCGGCGCAGTGGCCGAAAATTCCCTATGACAATCCGGTGCAAACGGCCATACCCGTGTTCAGCTGGATCCAGGCCGTGGCCGACGGCCCGGAGATGACCTCCGCTGACGGGATCCGCCACGCCGCGGGCCTTACAAGCGGGATCAAGTTCCTGGCCTCCCTGGCCGGGAACGCCCTGATCAACCAGCATTCCGAGATCAACCGCACCAAAGCCCTCCTGGCAGATGAAAACAACTGCCAGTTCATCCTGGTCTCCGATGAATTCATGACCTCCAGTGCCATCTACGCCGACCTGCTGCTGCCCAGCACGAATTTTCTGGAACGAATCGATCTGGTCGCCCCCTGGGACCAGGAATACCTGATCTTTCAGAACCAGGCCGTGGAGGCCCATTATGAACGCCGCACGGGATACGACTGGATCCGCGAAGTGGCGGAAAAACTGGGCGTGGAGGAAGCGTTTGCCCGGGGCAGGTCGTACGAAGGGTGGGCCCGCTATCTCGTGCAGCAGTGCAGGGAAACGGACCCCGCCTTTCCTACCTTCGAGGAATTTTCCCGCCGGGGTTTCTACAGGAAAGCGACCCACCGGCCTTATGTGGCCTTCCAGGAGCAGATCCAGGATCTTGACAAC
>PWWY01000134.1 GCA_003561325.1 Syntrophomonadaceae bacterium
GCACGTAAAACTCGCCCCCCAGCAGGATCAGCGGGCGTTTTTCTTCCCGCACGGGCACCCGGGCAAAGGACCCGGCCGCTTCACGGAGCAGGTTTTCCAGGGGTCCCAGGTGTCTACCCGCGATGATCTGCGGTAGCGAGGTGCTGAAGTTTTCCAGCACCTGCTCCGTTTTTTGGGCATATTTTTCAAATAGTGCCTCGCTCTGCCCCGCCACCTCTTCATAGGGACGCGTTTTCAGCAGCATTTTGTAGAGCAGATCCATGACCAGCATACCATCGAAGACCGTCACGACAAATTTCAAGCCGAAGCGTTTAATGGCATCGGCTAGCTTTACCGAGCAGATACGGCTGGCCCCGTGACCGGCCCGGTTGATGAGCAAAGATTGGGTTGGCGCATACAGCCCGTAGCGGCAAGGCCCGCAGGCCCAACCCTGGAAAAAAACCACACCGTCTAGCTTTTTTTCATCTTTCCCCTTCTCCAGGTACTCCAGGAAATCCTGCACATTCTGGATCAGGGGCAAGCATTCATCCCCGTTGACAAAACGGCGGGCCAGGGCCATATCCCGGTCCCGGCTGCGGGGCAGCAGCTCCGCTTCCACGCCGGCGTTGCGAAAAGCCGCCGCGATGGCCCGGGAATGTTGAATGGGTTCAGGGATCATCATTTTTCGCCACCGGGGTTCGCTGAGCAGGCAGGTCCGCGGGGAGTAGAACGCGGGCTTCCCGCCGGTCCCCCTGGAAAGGCAGGTGTTTTTAAAGGCCTCCAGCCGGGTAATCATCCCCGCCGGGGCCGTATGCTCATCCAGGGTTAAGCGGAGATAACCGGAGAGGTTCCCCAGGAAATGGCGCAGCATGGCGTTGGGACCGCATTTAAAAGGGTCCTGAAAGATGAGGTCAAGCTGGGGAAGGCCCGTTTGTTCCCTGCGCTCATTCCAGAAAGCGGCCCAAAAGGAGGCCGAGAGCATCTTTTGCAGCTGAATGGGGTAGATATTATCAACGTCTTCCAGGAATTCAGCCAGGGCCCCGGCAAACTCTGCCCGGAAGGGGTCCAGTCCCGGATCCTGGATCTCCCCCAGGTGCCAGGCCCGAAAATACTCCAGGATAAATTCCTGGGGAATGGCCAGGATATCCCTCTGGCGGGCATAGTTCAACGAGCCCTTGGAGACAAAGTCATCGTAAACGGTGTACGGACGGCCCAGGAAGATCGCCGCCACCTCTTTTTTGTTGGCCCGCAGGGTTGCCATGACGTTCTTGCTTTCCTCCACCATGGCCTGGCGAAAATCTGCCTGGGCCCGGTATCCTGCCTCGACTGCGGCCTGCAGCTTTTGCCGGGAAAAGGCCTCTCCCAGCAACCTCTCGGCCACCGGGGCGAGCTGGCGCTGGATCCGGCCAGGACCGTCCCGGTAGTTCAGCTGGGCGTAGAGCATTTTCCCCTCTTCCAGTTCCAGGGAGTTCGCCACGATCCCCTTGATCGTTTGCAGCAAGGGGCAGGTAAAAGCCCGGGGCCAGGAAAGGGCCCAGGGCAGGGGTTCCATGTCAACCACTTCCGGAACAAAGATATAGTCAAGGTCTTCTTCCGCCAGGGCCTGGTAATGCCCCACCAGTACTTCCAGGGGATAGCACATCTCTGACTCCAGGTGCCGCTTGCCCTGTTCCAGGATGGACTCCGAGGTTTCCGGGGAAAGGATGACCCGGGCGCCCAGCTGGCAGAAAAAGGCGGACCAGAAGGGGAACAGGTCGAAGAACATGCCGCTTCTCGCGATGCCCACCCGGGGGCCGCGGACCAGTGATTCACCGGCCGATCGGCCAAACAACTCATTGCGCAGGGCGATATAATCGGGAAAATCCGTGCGGGTAACTTTTTTCTCCAGCCCGGAATAGCGACCGCAGCGATCCCCATAGAGAAAGGATTTTCCATCGGAAAACTCGATCACATCCAGGGTGCAGTGGTGTTCATGTTCACAGCTGGCGCGGCAGCGGGTCTTGCCCACAGTAAAGTCTTTTAACTCCTGCAGACTGCGAAAGGCAAAGTCCCCCCTGCGGCCCAGCTCATGAAAGGTGCGGGCAATGACCGCACTCCCCAGGGCCCCGGTGAGCTCCGGGTAGGGGGGAACCACAATCTCGGTATCGCACTGGGCGGCAAAAGCGCTGGCCAGGGCATGATTTTTTGCCGTTGCCCCGGTAAAGACCACATTCCCCAGCATGGGGCGGTTTTCTACCGTGCGATTGATGTAGTTCAGCGCCGAAGAGTAAGCCAGGCTGGCCAGTTGGGCGTTTAAGGGTAATCCCCGGGAGGCGGCGGCAATCAAAGCGGACTGGGAGAGCAGGGTACAGGTGTCGCCCAGGTCAATGGCGTAGTCCGCCTGGAAGGCTTTTTCTGAAAACTCGCCCTCGATCTCCACGCCCAGGAGCCCCGCCAGGTTCTCCAGGAAAGTGCCCGTGCCAGCCGCGCAAACCGGGTTCATGCGGTAGTCGAACAGGACCCCGTCGTTGACCTGCAAAAACTTGGAATCTTCGCCGCCGATCTCGATAATGGACAGGGTGCCCCGGTCGCCGCAAAAATACTTGACCCCTTCGGCCTGGCAGGTAATCTCATCCACGGCGTACTCCGCGCTCAGGATCTTCTGGGAAAGAAAACGCCCCGAGCCGGTGGTGCAGGCCACCATGGGAACACCCTGCAGCAGGCTGCCGTAGCGTTTTTCCACTTCTTTCATCAGTTCCAGCACCTGCAGGGCCGGCCGCCCCGCGGTAGGTAAGTAAACCCCGCCCAGCAAGCGCCCCTGCCCGTCCAGCAGGGCACACTTGGTCGAAACGGACCCGCAGTCCACCCCCACATAAACCTTGGACAGGTCAAAATTGACCTCTTCCCGGGGTTCTTCCAGGTAGCGGACCCGTTGCGGAACCAGCGGCGGCAGGGGATTATCGGGGATATACCGGCTCGCGGGGATCTCTTTCGCGGGCAAGGCGAGCAGCCGTGCAGCGGCTACTTCCTCCCGGGCCAGGCTGGCCGCTCCCAGGGCATTTAAATATGCATGCCCGGGGGGCACCGTGACTTCCACGGCACGCTCGCGGCAGTACCCGGTGAGACACTTCATCACAGCCGGGTTCTCCGCGACACCACCGACAGCACACAGCCTGCCCGGACCTTGAATCCGGTTTAGCATCACCGAGGTTAAAACCATATCAGCCAGGGCCCGGGCCATCCCGGCCGCAACCATGCCCTGGGTAGCCCCTTCGTTAATCGCGTGGGTCATATCCGACTTGGCAAAGACGGCACAACGCCCCGATATTTTCACTTCACCCTGGGCCTGCAGAGCGACCTCCGCCAGTTCGCGGTCGTTGTAGCCCATGCGCGTGGCCTGCTGGTACCAGAAAGAACCGCTTCCCGCCGCACACTGGCCGTTGCGGTTGAAAAAGCGGACCAGGCCGGAATCATCCAGCTCCAGGTAGTAGATGTTCTCATGACCCAGGGAAAGCACGGACCGGGTTTCTATCGCCTGGACCCGCAGCCCTTCCTGCAGGGTCTCGATTTCCAGGAACGGCTTGATGCCCAGTCGCTCCGCCAGCAGGTCCGCGTTAGCGCCGGAAAGCCCCAGTAGAACCTGCTCCCGGCTGTATCCATCCAGGAGAACCTGCAGGCACTTGCCAGCCGCTTCCACGGCCTTTCCTGCCGTGGGATATGTAACTTTTTCCACCCGCCCCGCCTCGACTCGCACGCCCTTAACTGCGAAGGTGCCGATGTCGAGCCCGATGCAGGGGGCAGCGAACGCACGCCTTTCCCCGCCGGCTTTCGTTGTTGTAACCTCCACTTCCACACCCCCTATCAGTGCTCAGGAACCCGCGGCTAGACAGTTTTCTTCTTCCAAACCAGGACAAAGCTTCCGGAGGCAATCAAGACCAGCGCAATCACCTGGGCCAGGGACAGCGGGCCCAGCACATCGGGATCCACGCGAAAGAATTCAACAATAAATCGGTAGGCACCGTAGAAAACGAGAAAGAGGACGAACAGGAATCCTTCAAAATATTTTAGCGGTTGCGCCCGCCGCAGCAGGAAAAAGATCAGCAGCGCGGCCAGGGAGGAATAGAGCTGGGTAGGATGGCGGAAGCCGTTTCCCAGGGTTGGAAAAACCACGCCCCAGGGGGCCTCGGTGAGCCGGCCGTAGCAGCAGCCGTTCAGAAAACAACCCACCCGGGTAATAGCATAGCCCAGGGCGATGAAAGGCGCCGCCAGATCCATCAGGGATAAAAAAGACATGCGCCGGATGCGACAGTAAATCAAGGCTCCCAGGAGGGCGGCAAAAAACCCGCCGTAGAAGATCAACCCCCCGTCGCGAAAGGCAAAAATACGCCACCAGGGGCCCTCCTGGAACAGCTCCCAGTAAACTGCCACGAAAAACAGGCGGGAGCCAACAATGGATAAGGCGATGGCGATGATGGCTGCCTCCATGAAGTAATCCTGGTTAATCCCCTGCCGGGGCGCTTCTTTTAAGGCCCAGCCGATGCTCACGGCAAAGGCGAGAAAAAGGAACGTCCCGTACGCATAGATGGGCAAGCCGCCAATTTCAAACAAGACTCGCTGCATGATCATCACCTGTTTTCACCGGGAAAACCGGGTTTTAGGCCGTCCGCGAAAGGGGAGCGAGCCCGGCTTATCCGTTTCCCGGCGTTTTCTGATCAATGGCTTCCTGGGCCAGGCGATCAGCCCGGTTGTTGAGCACATTGTCGCTGTGCCCCTTGACTTTAATCCACTGGACCCGGTGTTTTTGGTGCAGCGTCAAAAGCTCATTCCAGAGGTCCTGGTTGGCCACGGGTTCCTTGTTGGTCGTGACCCAGCCGTTACGCTGCCATTTTTCCAACCAGCCCTGGTTAAAGGCATTGACCAGGTAGGCGCTGTCGCTGTGGAGCCGCACGCGGCAGGGTTCTTTTAACGCCTTCAGCCCTTCCAGGGCGGCTTTCATCTCCATGCGCTGATTGGTTGTATTTGCTTCTCTACCCACGATTTCTTTTTCATGCCCGCTATACAATAAAACCGCCGCCCACCCTCCCGGTCCGGGGTTTCCCCGGCAGGCTCCGTCGGTATAGATGGTAACTTCCTTTAACGCGCGTGACAATGTTACTGCCTCCCCCGGCCGGAAGATAGGGCTTCCTGGACCTTCCCGGCCACGGCCCGGGCCGCCTCGGCAACCCTTTCCGCCGCGACAACACAAGAAACCACGGCCCCTCCCCGGGCCCCGGCCGCAATGACTTCTCCGGCATTACCGGCATGAATACCACCGATCCCCACCACGGGGAGCTCAACCCTGCGGCAGATCTCCGCAAGGGAGGCCAGGCCCATGGGTTCCCCGGCATCC
>PWWY01000169.1 GCA_003561325.1 Syntrophomonadaceae bacterium
CCGGGTGAACCCTGTTTCCACCATGGCAAACCCGGCGTGCATGAAAAACACCAGGAAGGCGGCCAGCAGGATCCAGACGGAATCCGCTGCAACCACGAGGTCTTCCAGGGTAGCCGCTGAAACCGTGCGAACCGGCAGGAACAAAAGGACCAGGACCGTTGCCAGCAGCAGGATCAGCGCTGCCCTCCTTGAGTTAAACTGGGCACGAATAGAGATCACCTTTCATCCATCCTTTCGTTTTTCGGTTTTAGATTTAAACCCCTGAAATCAAGAAGCGCCCAGATATTTTTCTATCTGAGCGCCCTTGCTCCATTTGTTACTATTGACATTTCCTTACTAGAATTTGGCCAGGTACTTGTTGACTTCCCAGGGATGGACCGCCGTGCGGAAGCTATCCCATTCGCGTATCTTCGCTTCACGGAATCTCTCCCAGATATGGTCCCCGATGGCAGCGATCATCACCGGGTCTTGCTCCAGCTCCTGGAGCGCATCAATGAGGCTCCCCGGTAAGCTGTCGATGTTCCTGTTCTTCCGTTCCTCTTCCGTCATTTCATAGATGTTCCGCTCTTCCGGTTCCGGGGGGGTCAGTTTGCGTTGAATCCCGTCCAGGCCGGCCTTGAGCATCACCGCCAGGGCCAGGTAAGGGTTGCAGGAGGGATCCGGGCTCCTCACCTCCACCCGCGTTCCCAAACCCCGGCGGGCCGGGATGCGGATAAGCGGGCTGCGGTTTCGCTGGGACCAGGCCACGTAAACCGGCGCTTCGTAACCGGGAACCAGGCGTTTGAAGGAGTTTACCGTGGGGTTCGTAATGGCTGTAAAGGCTTTCACGTGCTCAATGATCCCGGCGATATAATTCAGGGCAATTTCACTTAATTCATAGGGTGCTTTGGGATCATAGAAAACGTTTTCTCCCCCGCGGAAAAGGGACTGGTGTGTATGCATCCCGGATCCGTTAATCCCGAAAATGGGCTTGGGCATAAAACTGGCGTGCAAACCGTGGCGCTGCGCCACGGTGCGAACCACCAGGCGAAACGTAGCCAGGCTGTCTGCCGTGGTCAGGGCGTCGTTATATTTGAAGTCAATTTCGTGCTGGCCCGCAGCTACTTCGTGATGAGAAGCCTCGACTTCAAAGCCCATATCCGAAAGCGTCAGCACCATGTCCCGGCGGGCATTTTCTCCCAGGTCGGCCGGGGTCATATCAAAGTATCCGGCCCGGTCGTGAGTTTTCAAGGTTGGAAGTCCTTCCTCGTCGGTATGAAAGAGAAAAAATTCTGCCTCCGGCCCGGCATTCATGAAAAACCCCATCTCTTCCGCTTCGGCAATCACGCTTTTCAGCCGCCCCCGGGGACACCCCGCAAAAGGCGTGCCGTCGGGGTTATAGACATCGCAGATCATGCGGGCTACGCCGCCTTCCTTGGGCCGCCAGGGAAAGGTTACAAAGGTATCCAGGTCCGGCCTCAAATTCATGTCCGATTCTTCGATGCGCACAAAACCTTCAATGGATGATCCGTCGAACTGGATATCTCCTTCCAGTGCTTTGGACAGCTGGTCTGCCGGAATGGCGATGTTTTTCAAAACTCCAAAGATGTCTGTAAACTGGAGACGGATAAATTTCACATTCTGCTCTTCTACCATGCGAATAATGTCTTCGTTGCTGTACCCCATGAAAATCAACTCCTTTTAGGTATTTGATGCTAAACAAAAAACGCCTCCAGGGGTTGTAAAAAACCCTTTTGGGGCGCCATTGCCCACAAGTTTTAGATGCGGTTTCCGCAGACTGCGGTCTGGTCAAACGCATGCTGTAAATTCTAATCTCCGTTACCGCGAAGCTTTACCGGTGATGATGCTCTCCGCATAATCTTTCAGCGGCAGACGTAAATCCATGCTTTTTTTCTGCAAAAACCGGTATGCTCCGTGTTCATCCAGGGATAGCTCTTTCATGATGATCCCCTTGGCCCTTTCAATCACCGTCCGCGACTGGAGCTTGGAGCGGAGGGACTTGACTTCCTCCAGCAAGCGTTTGCGGCGCACATATTCCAGATAGAGCACCTCGACCACGGCCAGCAGCACGTTCCTTTCCGCGGGTAACGTCATGACCAGGGGAGCCGCGTCACAATTATTTTTCCACACATTTCCCTCTACGGGCTTCCTGGAAACCAGCAGCAATGCCGCCAGGGCTTCTTGCTCAATCATGTTTACGGTCCCGTGAACGTCGCCGGGTAAGTCCAAACTCATGATCACCAGCTGCGGTTGGACCCGCTGCAGGGTTCGCAGCAGGTGGGTACAGTCCTGGTCCTGGCCGATACAGCGGAAGCCTGCGGTGGAAAAGGCGGATATGATGGCCTTACCATCAGCGATATAGGTGATGCCCAGGCAGTATTCCCGTTCCTCCACCCCATCTGCCTCCCCTGTGCTTCATGGATCCTATCATACCCTGGATTTTCTCTCCTGTCAATACTTTTGGAAAAACTTTTCACATTACGGAAGAGCTTCGCGCAATGGGCATTCTTCGCCCGCTGCCGAATGCCCGGGTAGTTACCCGCAATCCCGGAGCAGCTTGAAATCTCTTATATTCGGCACGATCAACTTTCTCTAAAATATCTTTAACCGTTTTACGGCGAAAGCCCGCGGCGACGATTTCATCCAGGTGGCAATTCTCCTCGATGTAGAGGTGCAAAACACGGTCAAGTATTTCATATGGTGGAAGAGAATCCCGATCCTTTTGGTCGGGCCTCAGTTCTGCTGATGGGGCCTTGGTGATCATTCCCCGGGGAATCGTTTCACCCTTTTCCTGTTCATTCATATATGCTGCCAGCTGGTAAACCATGGTTTTCGGCACATCCGCCAGCAGGGCGAGCCCCCCGGACATGTCCCCGTAAAGGGTGCAGTATCCCACGGCCAATTCCGACTTGTTTCCGGTTGTTATAACCATGCGCCGTTCCCGGTTGGAGATAAACATTAAAATATTTCCACGGATGCGGGCTTGGATGTTCTCCTCGGCCAGGTCCAGCCGGGGCAGCCTTTTCCCGTTCATCAAATCTAAAAAGGCGGTAAAGGGTTTTTCAATGGGAATCCCCCTTGTTTTCATGCCCAGGTTTTTCGCCAGCTCCAGGGAATCCTTGATGCTGTCCCTGGAGGAATAACGGGAAGGCATCAGCACGCCCAGGACCTTTTCCGCCCCCAGGGCCGTTACCGCCAGGGCGGCGGTCACCGCTGAGTCGATGCCCCCGCTCAAGCCAATCACGACCCGGTCAAACCCGGTTTTTCTCAGGTAATCCCGCAACCCCAGGACCAGGGCCTCGTGGAGATGATCCGCTCCCTCTGTACCGGGGGCTTCGCGGTCGGCATCCAGTCGCCACGGGGTAGGAGCGGCCAGGCCTGCAGGTGCTTTAGAGCCCGCTTCCCCCACGAGTTTTCGGTTCTCCAACGGGGAAACAAGCCGGGGCCTACCTTCAGGTAAAGCGTAATAAAGCACGCTTTCCTGGAAGGAAGGCGCCTGGCAGGCAACCTCCCCATTCTCCGTTACAACCAGGCTGCTGCCATCGAAGATCAGCTCATCGTTACCCCCCACCTGGTTGACATAAACAAGCGGAATCCTGTACTTTTTCGCCAGGGCAGAGAGCATCTTGCTCCTTTCCCGGACCTTTCCCAGGTGATAGGGTGAAGCGGAAATATTGACCAGCAGTTCGGCTCCCTGGCTGCAGAGTTCTTCCACGGGATCCTGGTCATAAAGGCGACGCTCCCAGTAATCCTTGTCATTCCAGGTATCCTCGCAGACAGTCACCGCGATCTTTTTTCCCGCCAGGTCCAACACGTTTCGCCGGGGAGCAGGGGCAAAGTAGCGATTTTCATCGAAAACATCGTAATTGGGCAGCAAAGTCTTCTGGTGAATAGCATAGATCTCCATGTTCTTCATCACCAGGGCCGTGTTATAAAGCTTTCCCCCCTCCGCCGCTGTACGCCAGGGTGCTCCTATAATCACGGTAATGTCGGCTGTCGCCGGAAGAATTTCCTGCAGCGTGATTCTTTCCACCTCCTGGAGAAAAGCCCGGTACAACAGCAAATCGCGGGGGGGATAACCGGTCACGGCCAGCTCGGGGAAAACGACCAGTTCCACACCATCATCGCGGCACTCTTCGATGATCCGGATCATTTTTGCGGCATTATTTTGCAGGTCCCCAATGGTGGGGTTCACTTGGCCCAGGGCAATGATCACTGTTCTCACCCTCGTTTTAAGATAACCACATCCCGCTGCTGATAACCCGTTCAGCCCGGGGGGTTTTTATTTGCGGACCATGCGGATCACACCGCCCAGGCAGCTGGCCGCGCAAGTTCCACAGCCGCCGCAGCGGGAAAGATCAACTTCAAATTGGTCGTTTTCACGGGTGAGCGCCTGGCGCGGACAGGCTTCCACGCAGCTGTCGCACTGCACACAGATCCCGCAGTGCAGGCAGCGGTCATATTCTTCTTCAATGTCCAGTTCTCCTGGCGCCAGGGGCAGCGCCCGCTCCGGGTGCAAGCATGCAGGCTCGACAGGGTCCTTACTTTCCGGCAGATAATCTTCTCCCTGCAGCACAGCGTGGATTTCCTGGGCGCACTGCCGTCCTTTCCCGATGTTGGTGGTCACCAATCCCAGGTTGCAGGCGTCTCCCACGATGGAAATCTTGGGATGGCCGGTGCGAAAGCTGTCTGCTCTTACCGGGTAAAACCCTCTTTTATCCCGCTGCTCCTGCAGTTCAGCGGGCAGAAAATCCAGCACCGGCTGTTCATTGATGAAGACCAGCATTTTGTCGGCCGGCAGAAACTCCCGGCGCCCGGCGCCATCAGCCACCCAGGCACCCCGGGAAGTCGCTTCCTGGAGAAAGAGAGGATAACGGAAAAGGACCCCTGCCTGCTCCAGCTTTCGCCGTTCCTGGGGATCAGCTGACGGTTTTTGAATATCGATCACGGCAATCGCTGCGGGTTCAACCCCCAGGTCAATCAGGGCTTCAATGCCATCTACGGCAGCGTCTCCTCCCCCGATGACGACAACCCGATCCCCCGTTTCCACCGCCGGGCCGTCCGCCGACACCTTCTGCCGGTTGTATGCCTTGAGAAAGTCCAGCCCGGGGCTTAAATGTTCGACCCCTTCTACCGGGGGCATAACCGGCCGGTGGGCACCCACGGCCACGACAACATGATCATAATCTTCCAGGATTTCTTCGAACTTCTGCCGGTCAACCCGACGACCTGTTTCAAAGCGCACACCGAGCCTGGCAATACGGGCCAGGTCATGCTCCAGGTCCTCCAG
This sequence comes from Syntrophomonadaceae bacterium, assembly GCA_003561325.1. GTDB lineage: Bacteria > Bacillota > Dethiobacteria > DTU022 > UBA8154 > SKMY01. Next base: position 5,291 of record PWWY01000169.1, read on the forward strand.
GGGAAGCCGGGTGCGGGAAATCAC
>PWWY01000080.1 GCA_003561325.1 Syntrophomonadaceae bacterium
GGGTTTTCTCCAGGTTGGCTTGCATATTTTCCGGGTAGACGTGCAGGCCCGAGATAATGCGGACCATCTGGTGGATCATGTAGTCCAGCAAGATGGTCGCATCGGGGAAAATGACCCGCTCCGCCGAGGAGGGGGAGATGTCGCGCTCATGCCAGAGGGGAATATTCTCCAGGGCAACCCCGGCATGGGCACGAACCAGGCGGGCCAACCCGCTGATCTGCTCACACGAAACGGGATTTCGCTTGTGGGGCATCGCCGAAGAACCTTTCTGTCCCGCGTAAAAGGGCTCTTCCACTTCGCGAACCTCTGTTTTCTGCAGGCTGCGGATTTCTACCGCGAATTTATCCAGGGTCGAGGCCAGCAAAGCCAAAACCGAGATAAATTCCGCGTGGTTGTCGCGCTGCAAAATCTGGGTCGAAATGGGGGCAGGTTTCAAACCGAGCCGCCGGCAAACCTGCTCTTCCACCTCCGGATCCAGCTGGGCATATGTTCCCACCGCCCCGGATATTTTCCCGAAGGAAACGGCTTCTTTGGCCTGCTGCAAGCGGTCGGCATGACGGCCCAGTTCATCCCACCACAGGGCAAACTTCAGGCCGAGGGTAATGGGTTCGGCGTGCACCCCGTGGGTCCGGCCAACCATGACCGTATCCCGGTGGGCCAGGGCCTGCTCCTGGAGCGCCCGGGAAAGCCCGGACAAACCCCCGGCAAGCAGTCGGGCTGCCTCCTGCAGGAGCAGTGAAAGGGCCGTATCCACCACGTCATAGGAAGTCAGGCCGTAGTGAAAAAACCGCGACTCTTCACCCAGGCTTTCCGCAACGCAGCGGGTAAACGCCACCACGTCATGCCGGGTAGCCTTTTCAATCTCCAGGATCCGTTCCACGGTAAATGTCGCCTTATGCTCGATATCCAGGGCTGCCTCCCGGGGGATCGCCCCTCTTTCGGCCAGCACCTGGCAAACGGCCACCTCGATGTCCAGAAATTTTTGGTAGCGGTTTTCCAGCGTCCAGATGCGGCCCATCTCGGGCCTGGTATAACGTTCAATCAAGAAAAGCACCTCATTTAACGGGATGAAGTTGGCCAGGCATGCTGTGACATAAACCCTCGTTCATCGCCTGCTGCCTCCTGGAAACTTCCGTACCTTCTGTAAGCTTCCTGCTTTTTACTTGCTTTCCAGGTAGCGCTTGTAGCCCATTTCCTGCAACCTGGCATTTTTTGATGCAACCTGCCGGGCAAGTTCTTCTTTGTAGGCCGCGACCTTATCCCGGAGCTGCGGATCCCCGCTGCCCAGGATCTGGACAGCCAATATCCCCGCATTAAAGGCCCCGTCAATGGCCACGGTGGCTACGGGCACCCCCCGCGGCATCTGCACCGAGGCGTAAAGGGCGTCGAGCCCGTTAAGCGCCGAGCCGCTCAGGGGAACAGCGATGACCGGCAGCGGCGTATGTGCGGCGATCACCCCTGCCAGGTGCGCCGCACTGCCCGCTCCGGCCACAATCACTTCAATGCCCCTGGCTGCGGCGTTTTTTGCCATCTCCGCGGTTTTTTCCGGCACCCTGTGAGCGGAAGAAATCATTACTTCGTATGGAATTTCAAACCGCTCCAAGGCTTCCAGGCATGCCGCCATCGTTGGTAAATCAGAATCGCTACCCATCAGGACACAAACTCTGGTCATGATGCTTCACCCTCCCGCTGAAGTCTTGTGATCACAATCATATTCCATATCTACTCCCATTCAATGGTCCCGGGAGGTTTTGTTGTCAGGTCGTAAACAAAGCGGTTGACCTGGGGAAGATCGTTCACCAGGCGGTTGGAAATGCGTTCCAGGACTTCATAGGGAAAGGGATACCAATCCGCCGTCATGCCGTCCTGGCTCGTCACGGCCCGTAAAACGATGGTATGCCCGTACATCCGACAGTCTCCTTTCACCCCCACGCTCAGGATATCCGGCAGTACGGCAAAGGCCTGCCAAATTTCCCGGTACAGCCCGGCTTTTTTGATCTCATCGATCACAATGGCATCGGCTTCCTGCAGCAGGGCCAGTTTTTCCGGGGTGACCTCTCCAATGACCCGCACCGCCAACCCCGGCCCCGGAAAGGGATGCCGCCAGACAATCTCTTCGGGAAGCGCCAGTTCAGCGGCCAGCTTACGCACCTCGTCTTTAAACAGGTATTTGAGCGGCTCAATCAACGAAAATTTCATATCCGCGGGCAGCCCACCCACATTGTGATGGGACTTGATCACCGCGGCGGTGGCCGTTCCGCTTTCAATCACATCGGGATAAAGGGTCCCCTGGACCAGGAAATCCACCCGCCCCAGCCTTTCAGCTTCTCGCTCAAAAACCCGGATAAAGTGGTTGCCGATCACTTTTCTCTTTTCTTCCGGATCGGTCCCCCCTTGCAGCCGCTGGAGAAACTCCTCCCGGGCATCCACGGCTACCAGGTTCATGTGAAACTGTCCCTGGAAGGTTTCCAGAACCTGTTCCTTTTCCCCCTTGCGCAGCAGGCCGTGATCGACAAAAATGCAGGTCAACCGGTCACCCAGGGCCCGGTGCAAGAGCACGGCGGCCACGGAGGAATCGATGCCTCCGCTGAGCCCACAAACGGCTTTTCCCTCCGGGCCGACTTCCTCCTGGATTTCCGCGATGCTGGTCTCAATAAAGTTTTCCATGGTCCAGTTTCCGGAAAATTTGCAGAGGCGAAACAAGAAGTTGCCGAGGATTTGCTGACCCTGGGGCGTATGGATCACCTCGGGGTGAAACTGCAGTCCGTAGAATCCCCTTTGCCTGTCGGCCATGGCGGCAATGGGGGTATTATCGCTCTCCGCAATGGCTTCAAAGCCTTCCGGAACACGGGTTACATAATCTCCGTGGCTCATCCAGGCCGTAAAGCGATTCCCCAAGCCGCTCAGCAGGCTGTTGTTCTTCTTGATATGAATATAGGTTTTACCGTATTCCTGGTTGCGGGCCCTGAGCACATCACCGCCCAGGTCCTGGGCCATGACCTGCATCCCGTAGCAGATCCCCAACAAAGGTATACCCAGCTCATAGAGACGGGCATCACAACGGGGGGCATCTTCAGCGTAAACGCTGGCAGACCCCCCAGAAAAAATAAGAGCCCCGGGTCCGGCAGCTTCTATTTTTTCGTAAGGTGTATTGTACGGGACAATTTCACAGTAAACCTTGTGCTCCCTCACTCTCCGTGCAATTAGCTGGGTGTACTGTCCGCCAAAGTCAACAATGACGACCTTTTCTGAACTTAACATCTAACGATGGCTCCTTCATAATAGCTGGAAATTGAACGACTCATTATTTCGGTAAAAGCGTTTCTATTTCCTGCCCGAAAAGAAAAAAACCGGGAGATGCTCCCGGTTTTTTTCGAAAAGGATTGAACCGTTCCTGGCCTACATGGGAGGCATATCACCCATGCCCATGCCCATGCCGCCGGGAAACTTTTTTTCATCTTCCGGTTTCTCCGCGACAACAGCTTCTGTCGTAAGGAACAGGGAGGCGATGCTGGCAGAATTCTGGATCGCGGAACGAACAACCTTGGCCGGGTCCACGATACCGGCATCCATCATATTTTCATAGACACCGGTCAGGGCATTGTAGCCCATGGCCGCTTCCATGGCCTTCACTTTTTCCACGACGATGGATCCCTCTTCACCGGCATTTTCCGCGATATGGCGCAGCGGCTCTTCCAGGGCCCTGCGGATAATCTGCACCCCGACGGCCTGGTCCGCTTCCAGGTCGAGCTCCTTCAGGGCATCGATAGCATTCAGGTAGGCCACGCCACCGCCCGGCACGATGCCTTCTTCTACCGCGGCACGGGTTGCCGAAAGGGCGTCTTCGATGCGGAGTTTTCTTTCTTTCAACTCCGTTTCGGTGGCCGCTCCCACTTCAATCACGGCTACACCGCCGGCCAGCTTGGCCAGACGCTCCTGGAGCTTTTCTTTGTCAAAATCGGAGGTGGAGTCTTCAATTTGTACGCGAATCTGGTTGATCCGCTTTTGAATCTCTTCCGGGGCGCCGGCACCGTCAACGATGACTGTTTCATCCTTGCCCACGATCACCTGGCGGGCGCTTCCCAGCATGTCCACATCAACGTTTTTCATTTCAATGCCCAGGTCTTCCGAGACAACCTGCCCACCGGTCAGCACGGCAACATCTTCCAGCATGGCCTTGCGGCGGTCTCCGAAACCGGGGGCCTTTACGGCAACACAGGTGAAGGTGCCGCGGATTTTATTCACAACTAGGGTCGCCAACGCTTCCCCTTCGACATCTTCTGCAATCAAGAGGAGCTGCTTGCCCTTTTGCACGATTTTCTCCAGCAGGGGGAGAAGTTCATGGATATTGCCGACTTTGCGGTCGGTGAGCAAGATCATGGGATCTTCCAGCACGGCTTCCATTTTCTCGGTGTTGGTCACCATGTAGGGAGAGATATAGCCGCGGTCGAACTGCATCCCTTCAACCACCTTGAGGTCGGTGACAAAACCCCTTGATTCTTCAATCGTAATAACCCCGTCTTTTCCTACTTTCTCCATGGCATCGGCGATCAGGTTTCCGATCGCATCGCTATCTGCCGAGATCGCCGCAACCTGCGCGATGGCATCACGGCTTTCCACCGGTTTGCTCTGGTTCTTGATGTGCTCCAGGACTTTTTCCACGGCCGTATCAATCCCCCGCTTCATCAGCATGGGGTTGGTCCCGGCCGTAACATTTTTGATGCCCTGCTTGATGATGGCCTGGGCCAGCAAGGTCGCCGAAGTCGTTCCGTCACCCGCACTATCCTGGGTCTTGTTGGCGACTTCCTTCACCAGCTGCGCACCCATGTTTTCAAAAGGATCTTCCAGTTCAATCTCCCGCGCAATGGTTACCCCATCGTTGGTAATTTGGGGAGAACCGAATTTCTTGTCCAAAACCACGTTGCGGCCCTTGGGGCCCAGGGTAATTTTTACCGTATTCGCAAGCTTATCCACGCCTCTTTCCAGGGCGTGACGTGCCTCTTCACGATACTTGATATCTTTCGCCATCTTTTAATTTCCCTCCTGGTAAAATAGTGTAAGTAACGTCCTTCTCAGGCATAAACGGCCAGTATATCATCCTGGCGCAAAATCAGGTATTCTTCTCCATCCAGCTTCACTTCCGACCCGGCATACTTGGAAAATATTACCTTGTCTCCAACTTTTACATCCATCTGCACCCGGGTTCCGTCATCGAGAATCCGACCATCTCCTACTGCCTTCACTTCACCCTCCTGGGGCTTTTCCTTGGCCTTGTCGGGGAGAACAA
>PWWY01000210.1 GCA_003561325.1 Syntrophomonadaceae bacterium
ACCTTGTCTCCAACTTTTACATCCATCTGCACCCGGGTTCCGTCATCGAGAATCCGACCATCTCCTACTGCCTTCACTTCACCCTCCTGGGGCTTTTCCTTGGCCTTGTCGGGGAGAACAATGCCTGAACTGGTTTTCTCCTCCTTTTCCAGGACTTTGATGATCACACGATCGCCTAGGGGTTTAAGATTCATCATGTCATACCTCCTTGCTAAATTGTGTATCTTGATGGAATGGTCTTCATTATTAGCACTCACCTTTAGTGAGTGCTAATCAACCATAGATATCATACCGGCAATCACGGACAGAAGGCAAACCAAAAAAAAAGGCTTCTTGAGCCATGATAAGCAATAATCAATGATTATAGTTCTATATCACTATTTTTCTCCGATTTACTCAATATTTAACCTATCTCTAATCATCGCTCTCCGGCGGGCCCTGGAGAACCTGGCAATCGGATACGGAGCCCTGCAGCAGTTCCAGCGCGTGGGGGATCACGGGAATGACCACGTCCAGGCACTCGTGGACCGCCTTGGGGCTCCCCGGCAAGTTGATAATCAATGTTTGTCCCCGCACACCGCAGACTGCCCGGGAAAGCATGGCATGGCGGGTCTTTTTTAAGCTTTCCTGCCGCATGGCCTCGGCAATCCCGGGAACCTGCTTCTCAATGACCTCCAGCGTGGCATCCGGGGTAGAATCGCGCGGGGCCAGGCCGGTTCCTCCCGTGGTCAAAAGCAGGGGAACCCTCTCCCTGTCAGCGATCCGGATCATCTCTTCTTTCAATTTTTCCTTTTCGTCGGGAACAACCCCGCAGCAAACCACTTCCCAACCCAGCGCTTCCACCCTTTCCCGGATCGCCGGGCCACTTAAATCTTCCCGTTCACCCCGGAAACTGCGGTCGCTGGCCGTAACAATCGCTACCTTCACGTTTACCGGGCAACTTTCTTGTTTATGTTTGTCCACTTGTTAAGACACCCTTTTCTGTTGGGATCGCTTTTGCCTTCACCGGGGAACCAGGAAAATGGAAGCAGGTTCCCCTGGACCGAAGGGTTCTGGTAGATAGGTTATTTTAAACCCTTTCCTTGGAGCGCAAACTTTTTGTACCGCTAAGTCCGCAGCCAATGCGGGCAGATGACCGCTCAAGGAGCCGGGACACCTTGAATCCTCCCGCTTTCCGCCAGGTCATACCCACCCATGCGTTCTACGGCCTCCCGAAAGGCAGGAGAGCTGATGATCGCCTGCACGGCCTGGAAAGGTTCGCTGTTGATGAACTCCCGGGTTGCAGCCAGTTCATAGGGTTCCCAGGTTAAGGGGATGAATTCAACCTCCAGGGCCTGCGCCGCGGCGCGAATACCCAGGCCGGCATCGGCGCTTCCCGCACGGACGGCAGCCGCGACAGCGAGATGGTTGTATTCCTCCCGGTTGTAACCCTGTATGGCCGCCGCACCGAGACCAATTTTCTTTAGTTCATAGTCCAGGAACAGCCGCGTGCCCGCACCTTTTTGCCGGTTGATAAAGACCACAGTTTCTCGACCCAGATCTTCCAGGGAATAGATTTGCTTGGGATTCCCAGGCGCGACGATTAAGCCCAGCTCCCTTTTTGCCAGGTGGACCAAAAACAGCTCCCGTTCGGGGAGATAACGCTGCAGGTAGGGGATATTATATTGCCCGCTTTCCAGGTCGAGCAGGTGGATCCCCGCCAGGTGGACTTCTTTTCGCTTTAAGGCCATGATACCTCCCATGCTGCCCACGTGGGCCGAGGAGAGCGAATAGCGGCTTTCCGCGCGGCGCAAGAAGTCAGAGAGAATATCCAGGCTTAAATCATGGCTGCCCAGGCAGACCACGGTATTTTCGATCTCCTGTCGGGGACGCCATAAATCCGCTAAAAACCTTTCCCCCGTTTCCAGGCCTTCCTTGTCCTGGGAAATCGCAGTTGAACCGTCGGCCCGCACCAGGGACATGGAAACGCCCGAACCCCGGGGTAGGGGGGTCGCAACCAGGCGGTCATCGACCTTTCCGATTTTTAAGCGGATAAATTCTTCGTCCTTCAGCGAAGACAGCACCCGCCTGGAACTGTAGACCTCCTCCCGGGGATGCCCGGGCGGAGCCTGCTTCTGCCAGCGGTAAAGCAAGGGCTTGACGAACAGCTCCAAGACCATGTAGGCCGCCACGGGGTATCCAGGAACACCGATCACCGGGATTGAATCGATTTTGCCCAGGATCACCGGTTTTCCCGGCTTCATGGCCACACCGTGCACCTGCACTTCACCCAGTTGTGACAGGATTTCAACCGTATGGTCCCGACGACCGGCGGAAGAGCCGGCGCTGATCAAGAGGAGATCGCAACGGTCGGCCGCTTCCTGCACCGCCGCTTGCAGCGCCGTCGGGTCATCCTGGACGATGGGAAATCTCAGAGGCTCACCGCCCCACGCCCGCACGGCGGATTCAAACATGTAAGAGTTTGACTCGGTGATCTTGCCCGGCGCGGGGATCTTGCCGGTTGGAACCAGCTCAGAACCGGTGGGAAGAATGGCAACCACCGGCTTTTTTAAGACATTGACCCGGTAGACGCCTCCATTTAATAGGGCTGCCAGGTCAAAAGGCCTGATCTTGTGAAAGGAGGGTAAAAGCATTTCCGTGGCGACGATATCTTCTCCAATGGAGCGGACATGCTGCCAGGGCGTGGCCGGGGAACGGATCTCCAGGAGATTTACGTTCTCCGGGTCCGGGTAATAAACTTCTTCGATCATGATCACCGCATCACAGCCCCGGGGCACGATTCCACCGGTATCCACGAGAAAAGCGTCTTCTCCCAGGAGCAGCTGCCGGGGAGATGTCAGGGTGGCACCAAAGGTCCGGGAAGCCTCCACCGCAATCCCATCCATGGCCGCTGCGGGGTAGTGTGGTGAGGAGATGGCAGCAAATACGGGTTCTGCGGTCACCCGGTCCAGGGCTTCCGTGGTGGCCAGGTCTTCCTTCTCCATGGCGTGATGCAGGGCATGTTCCAAGATCAGGTTTTGCGCCTTTTGCAGCGGCGTGTTGCTCAAGTAGACGTTTCTTTCCAATCTGCAGTCCCTCCTTCCTTTCGGGCCTAGCGGAGGTCAAATTGCTTTTCCCTTTTCCCCCGCTCCGACTCCTGGAACTCACCAGGTGAATACTTTGACCCGGACGCCTTTGTTTAACCCTTCGGAATCGCGGGGGATCACGAAATAGCCGTCCCCCTGGACAACGGGGTTTAGCAGCCCCGGCCCCCCATAAACCGGCCGGGCCCGGGGCAGGTCAACTTCATCAGCACCATGGGAGCCCGGACTTCCGGGGTAAAGCACAACACGCACGTAATCCTCCCGCCCCCCCGGGGAAGAGTAGTTGGTGTCGAGAAGCGCTTCCACGTACGGGGGGTAATCCTGAAAAGGCTTTAACCCCTGGAACTGGCGCAGCAGCGGCTTGACAAACAACAAAAACCCGAACATCGCCGAGACCGGATTACCGGAGAGCCCGAAAACGGGTTTTCCCGCCCCTGCTCCGTAGATCAGGGGCTTCCCCGGGCGCATGGAAACCCCGTGAAACATCACGCCATCACCGGGCAAATCATCAATAACCCGGGCCGTCACGTCCCTGGTTCCCACGGAACTGCCCCCGGAAATCAAGACGACGTCGGCCTCCTCCAGGGCATGGACCAGGTCGAGCTTCAATTCTTCCGCGTCATCCCTGACGATGCCGCGGTATGCGGGTTCGCCCCCGCTTTCCCGGACCTGGGCGGACAGGGTCAATCCGTTCACATCACGGATTTGCCCCGGTCCCGGCGACGCCTCGGGGGGTACCACTTCATCTCCCGTAGAAATAATCGTCACCCGGGGGGCGGAAAAAACCTGCAGTTCGGCGATGCCCAGGGCGGCTAAAATCCCCAGGTCCTGTGGCCTGAGTTGATGCCCTGCGGGCAGGACCTTGTCTCCGGGCCTGTAATCCTCCCCTGCGGAAAGCACGTTTTCCAGTGGGGCTGCAGGCCGGTAGACGGCCACCTGCCCGCCCAGGATCTCGCCATACTCTACCATCACAACGCTATCACTGCCTTCCGGGAGCATGCCGCCTGTGGCAATCTCCATGGATTCAGCAGGTCCCAACTTCCCCGGAGGGGCTTGCCCCATGGGCACTTTTCCTGTTAAATGGAGAAGCGCCGGCAAACTCTCGGAGGCTCCAAAGGTATCCTCCGCGCGAACAGCAAAACCGTCCATCGTGGAGCGGGCATAAGCGGGAACCATTTCCGGTGAAACCACCGGTCGAGCCGTCACCCGACCGAGTGTTTCGGACGTGGGGACCCACACTTCCGGTAACGTGAAACCTTCCAGGGATCGCAGGATTCGTTCCTGGGCCTCTTGTACAGGCAATACGGTTAACACATCGGCACCTCGTTTCACAACATCCGGGCGACTCCCTGCCGCTGAAACCGGCAATCCAACAGCCCGGCCGGGAGAGCGCCGGGTAGGCTTAATCGGGAAAGAACACAGCCGGAAAAAGAGACCCGGTTTCCGGAATGACCCCTGGTGGGTTCCCCGGGTTTCCTTGTCACCGGGAAAGTCGTGCCCAAACCAAGTTATTCTCTTTAAAAGCAGCCCAGCTGGCAGTTGACGATCTTGATGTTCATTTCATTGCAAAAATCCCCAACTTCTGCAACGGAAACATTGTGTTCCCGGGCGATTTTAAAGGCCATGATACAGGGGAGTTTACCTTTTGGGGCTGACTCCTGCAGTTTTTTCTTTACTTCTTCCACGGTCTTTCCCTCCTTGGTGATCGCAGATCACAGGATTATTCCCGCACGGAATGTGCAAGGCAATGCTATTATACCTTAATTACTTTCCGAATTAAAGCAGGTGTAAAGAAAGGGCGGGTAGAAATGAGAGTTAGCAAAGCAGGTCAGCGTCCTGACAGCCAGAAACCCTGTCGGTGATCAGCCGATTTCGGGAATGCTGGGCAAGGGTGGATCGCTACATAACTGCAAGGAGCAAGCGAATTTTTCGCATGAAAAGGAGGCGCCCGGTTGAAGAAACTGCTGCAGGGAATATTTTTCGGCCTATCCCTGATCCTGCCCGGCATGAGCGGGGGAACAGCTTTTGTCATGATGGGGATGTACACCCGCGTGCTCGACGATCTGTCTTCTTTAAATTTTAAACCGTATCTGATCTTTGGCCTGGGAACCGGGGGTGG
>PWWY01000047.1 GCA_003561325.1 Syntrophomonadaceae bacterium
CGTGTATTCTCGGCCTGGGTCTGGGTTCCTCAAACACCGCCACAAAGAGATTTTTACTTTTTGAATGCTCTACGGCACAGGCAACCTCACACTGTTTGCAGCCAACACACCGCTCCGGTTGGACAAAAACCGTTTTCATGCACGTACCTCCTCCTGTTCAAATAGTCCACGAACCCCTGAGTGATCACCTCACCGTCCCACGGAAAGGGAACAACAGCCGGAACAAGGTAGCCCCTGAACAATCGCAATATTCAGCCTAAATTGCACCCCATTTATGTATAACCTTGAGCAAATCATTCAACCTCAAGGCTGGAAGATCCGGGGCAAGATGTAAAACTTCTCCATTTAATTGTAGCATAAGTTTAAAATAATGATCAAGACACAATTATCCGACTTGTTCCATGTCTCGACCCTTTCCCAGGCCAAAAAATCGAGAAGAGTTTCTGATTTCTCAAAGATCGATATGGTATAATGAGAAAAGCAGAGCTGCTCGCAAAAATCGCGAGATAGAACGCGTACTATTTCATTCTATGGGAGTAGAAGGGGTTGGACTGACTGTGCAAGAATATAAAAAATGAACCTTCAAGAGGAGGAGTGGGATGCAAATGACCGGTCAAGAGCTTCAAGAAAGGATTGCCAGGGAGGTTGATGCGGACCCGGATAACACGATGCAGGGAAGGTTGCGCTATTATGATCACCCACTTATCGGCGTAGCCCCGGCGGCTGATCCGCTTTTTGTGCAAATGAAAGAGGCGGATATCGCCGGAGACTTGTTTCGCCTGCCGCAGGAATGGCTTCCCGGCGCAGCTTCCGTGGTGGTTTATTACCTTCCCTTTTCCCGGGAAGTGCGGTCTTCCAACTACGCCGGGGGCAAGGCTTCCATGGAGTGGTTACACGCCCGGTTTCTGGGAGAAGCCTTCAGTAATAAGCTCAGGGAAATGCTGATCGGGCTCATGGAAGCCCGGGGAGAAAAAGCCCTGGCTCCCATGCTGGAAGAGAGCATGGTGATCGATTACCAGCGCTTGTCCAGCAACTGGTCCGAAAGGCACGCGGCCTATGCGGCCGGGTTGGGTACATTTAGTTTGAACCGGGGGATGATCACGGCAAAAGGGATGGCTGGACGGTTTGGAAGCGTGATCACGACGCTTGAGCTGGAGTCGACGCCCCGCATTTATGAAGACCCCTTTCAGAATTGCCCCTGGATGGTTGATGGGTCCTGTGGGGAATGCATGGATCGGTGTCCCTCCGGCGCGATTACAGAAAAAGGAAAGGATAAACGGACTTGCTATGAATACCTGTTTATTCAGGACCCCTTGAGAAAGGAAAGGGAACCCTTTGGTTATTCGTACAGCGCCTGTGGAAAATGCCAGACAGCGGTTCCCTGCGAAGCAAGGATCCCATGAATTCGCGCATCAAAGATCAGGCCTACTACCTGGTTGCCCTGCCCCGGGGTGAAGTGATGCGTTGGGCTGCCATCTTTCAACAGGAGCTGGCAGAGCGCTACGGCGTCTACGACAAGCCATACCCGCCCCTGCATATCACCGTGGGGATTCTTTATCCTGGAAATGAGCAGGAGCTGCAAAAGGCGGTCCGACTGCTGGATGAGCTCTTTTCCAGGACCGCCCCCTTTCCGGTCACGATCACCGGCGGCAGCTGTTTTGCCCCACCCTATAAATCCTTGAATCTTTCCGTAGAGCGGAATGCCGCGCTGGAATCGATTACCAGAAACACGTACGAACTGCTGCAGGCGCATCGGATTTCAGCGCAAGCGATGCAGGATTGGGATTTTCATATCAGCCTGGTCAACCGGGCTTTTGCCCGCAGGGAGTTGACCGGGGAAGAGTACCAGGAAGCGTGTCGCATGCTGCAGGATATTTCGCTGAGCTTGACCTGCGACATTCAAAAAATACAGCTTTGGAGCCCGGTCTTTCCACCTCTGTCGGTTGTCGCGTCATTCAAGCTGGGTAGTGGAGAGTGAGGGGTGGCGAATGCTGATTTTATCAAGGCACCTGCCGCAAGGAAGCGTTTCATCTAGATCATTTGTCATCTCTATTTTGACAGCATTCGGTCTCTATTTTATAATGAAATTGTTCGCCATCCTGGATGGGGGAAGTAACAAAAATACATGAAACAGGAGGGAGCACATGAATTATTTAGAAATCATGAAATTTATCGAAGGTAAATACGAGCCCGAAAAGATGAAAGGAGTTACGGCGGTCTACCAGTTCGAACTGACCGGGGAAGATGGGGGGTATTTTTATATTGATGTCAAGGATGGTGAGGGGAAGTTTGTGGACGGGCAGCGCGATGATCCGCATATTACTGTGACCATGTCCCTGGAAGATTTCCAGCAGCTGCTCGACGGCAGTTTAAATGCCACCACGGCATTTATGACCGGGAAAATAAAAATCAAGGGCGATATGTCCCTGGCATTGAGACTCCAGGCCCTGCTTGGATGAGCACCTGCCCGGCAATTAGATGGATAGGCCCGGGGGTTGGTCAAGTTCACCCGCTCCCGGGCTTTTCATGTACAGGGAGGTTTGCAGATGCTTCGTATCCTGCGTCGTGAACTTGCACAGATTTCTGCGTTAAGGTATTACCGGGCTGCGGTCCCGGAACAGGTGGCCTGCACGATGGTGGCAGGCGCATCGAGGCTCCAGGCTTCCCCGGCGAAAGAGCCCCAGAAGCGGCAGGAAGTGAAGTCGCTTTGCCCGAGCAAAGCTTGGAATGTTTCCCGGGTCAGGGGCAGCAGGGGAACGGTTTCCCGGAATGTTCCTTCACCTTCGATGGAGAGTTCCCCGGTGAAGAGGATGACATGTTTCTGATCGTCATAACTGTAAAACCGGCGAAAGACAATGGGTTTGCCGGCAACGGAGATAGGAGGGAGTTCCTCGATCTGGTCCTGAAGGATGCGGTCGTAATTGACAACTTGGGCGATGAATGAACCACCTTTTTTTAATATTTTTGCCGCTTCGGCCAGGCCTTGTTCCAGTTTAACGTCTGAATCCAGGTGAACCAGGGAGTTCCCAATACAGAAAATCCCCTCGAATTCTCGGGTAAAATGCCTGGAAAGTTCCAGCATATCTCCCTGGATGAATTCGGGATGAGAAACGTTGCCCATCTGGCGAGAACGTTTCTCTTTGGCCAGCTGGATCATATCCCGGTCCAGATCCAGGCCCGTGACGTCGAATCCTTCCCGGGAAAGGGCCAGGGTATAACTGCCCGACCCACAGGCCAGGTCCAGGAGGCGGGTGCCAGCGGATTTCCTGAACTGTTTGGAAAGGAAGGCCAACGTTCCTGGATTCAAGGGAAAAATATCGTCATAATAATTTGCCAGAAGCTGGTAGAAAGACAAGGCTCTTGATTCCTCCGGATCGGTATTTCATTTTTTGTCGCAAATCCAGTGAGTCGAGGGTAAGCGGGGAAAAAGACTTCATTCCTGAGCAAGCTTGATCACCTGGTAATAATATTCGTCCCTTCGTCTTTAAGAGTTCTGATAATTATGTTATGATAGAACAGCAGACGAAAGAGGGGGTGGCCAAAATGATAGAAATGCACGTGAAAACCGTGACCGTTGACCAGGGCGGCGGTTTTCTGGTTTTGTTGACGGATGAAGAAGAGAGAAAGGTACTGCCTATTGCCATCGGCCCCTTTGAAGCCCAGTCTATCGCCATGGTTTTACAGGGAAAGAAACCTCCCCGACCGCTGACCCATGATTTGCTTAAATCCTTCTGCGAGAGCCTGGGGGGAGAGCTGGAGAAAGTGATCATCACGGATATCCGGGACAGTACGTATTATGCGGAACTCTATCTTCAACACAAGGAACAACCCGTGGTCGTTGATTCCAGGCCGAGCGACGCCATTGCCCTGGCTTTGCGCTGCGGGGTCAACATCTACATGGCCATGAAACTGGTTGAATTCACCTATGACTACAACGACATTATTTCCAAGGATAGCGGGGAAGGGGATCAAAAAGACCAGGACCTGCATTGAGCAAGCGCTGGAAGGCAAACTTCATGGAAGATACCGGGTATAACGCCCGGTTTCTTCCATTTTTCTGTAGACACTCTGGAAATCGATGCGGTAATCAAATTCATCTTTTTCCCGGAATTTTTGTTCTGCGATATCCAGGTTGCGAATGATCAGCAGCTCTTCTTTCATGTTGGAGGCCTGCAGGATCTGTAAGCCAGAAGGGGCCCAGATGCCGCTTCCTCCCCAGAAGAGGGAGTTGCTGATATCATGCGCGCCCACGGCATTTACCCCGATGCTCCAGACCTGGCAGTAGGCCGCTTTTGACGCGTTCATCAAGTTCCATAAAAAGCCATAATAATGGTCTGTGCGGACATTCATGTTAGGATATTCCCGAATCGCTTCCGAGCGCCAGGAAGACAACGTTATAATGGCGTCAACATCGTCAGTAAAAGCATATTCCCGGGCCAGTTCGACAAAGGCCAGGTCGTAACAGGTAAGGAAGCCGAAGCGACCCCATTTCGTATCGATGGCCAACCTTTTATCCGAACCCCGGTTAAAATATCTCAGTTCGTTGTGAGGCAGAAAAATTTTGTCATAGATGAGGGATTCCTGGTTATAATCGTAGTTGGGGTTTAAGATCATGGTGGAATTATACAAGTCTGTTCCTTTTAATCGGGCATTGTTTAGGAAAATATACTCCAACCCTTTGCCGTCGTCTTTTAAGCTGTCGCGCAGCCCGTTTAACCAGGAGGTTAAGCGGCCGGTTTCACCATCCATGAGATGATCGATCACCTCGCGATCATTGTCGGTGTCCCAGATGTAGCCCGTAATACAGAATTCAGGGAAGATGAGAATATTGATATCCTGTTTGTGGGCCAGCTCCACGATGGCTTCAATTTTTTTCTTGTTGATTTCAATGTTGCTCGCGCAGCGGATATTTGCCAGCATCAGGCTGGGTCGTTCTTCAACATGGGAATATATGCGCTCCACAATGCGAAATGGCATCTTGCTCCCCTCCGAAATCGATCATGATTCCTGCTATATGCCTCCAGGATCTACCGATGCGTGATTTATCACCCGGGCAAATGATATCCTCTTCATTTTATCTTTTTGCGTTTGCTGACGCAATGGTTATTTCCGGGAGCCTCAACTTTTTTGAAAATTTAGAGGGATTCACCGCTGCGGCAGGGA
>PWWY01000105.1 GCA_003561325.1 Syntrophomonadaceae bacterium
CCGAAGTGCACCCCGGCTTCCAAAAGTTGTTTCATGGTTACGACCGGCATTGCAAAACCTCCTGGTTGGTTAGTCCTCCACTGCATCATCGCTCGAAAAAACCTGCACGCTGCAGGCACCCTTTTTGGAGCTTCAGCAGTGTGGGTAATAAAGCCATTAGGTAGTATAACACAGAACCTGTTAAATAGCAATGATTCCAACCCGCGCTTTTCCGGGCAAAAAAGAGGAACCACCGGTCATGGACAGGGGTTCCCCACTGCTCTTCTTGCCTCTCGCCGGAGGCGTGAGGCCGTTTTACTTGTGAAAGGTCTTCTTCTTCTTGGCCAGCTGATCCAGGAGATAGGGATTCAGCACCTTGATATACGTCCCCTTCATTCCCAGGGAACGCGATTCAATTACACCCGCACTTTCAAATTTTCTCAGGGCGTTCACGATCACCGAGCGAGTAATTCCCAGCTGGTCAGCGATTTTACTGGCGACCAGCAGGCCTTCGTCCCCGTCCAGTTCTTCAAAGATGTGCTCGACCGCTTCCAGTTCCGAATAGGAAAGGGTCCCGATGGCCAGCTGCACTACTGCCTTATTCCGGGCTTCTTCTTCAATCTTTTCCGCCTTGGACCGCAATATTTCCATGCCGACAACCGTGGCGCCGGTTTCTGCCAGGATCAAATCCTCGGCGTTGAAGGATTCGGCGAAGCGGGCCAGCAGTAATGTGCCCAGCCTTTTACCGCCACCCAGGATGGGTACCACGGTGGAAATTTTATTGGTAAAAAGGCAGTTTTCATCGTCCACAAACACACAGTCATTGGTTTTTTGGGGCAGGTTGACCCGGGGCTCGTCGTCACGGAGCAAGAATTCGTTGTAGCGGTCGGGGAAGACATCGTTCTTTAAAACCTGGCTGACCATGATCTCACATTCAAATTCATCCACCAGGGCATAGCCCAGGATCGTACCATCTCGTCCCGCAATATACACGTTGGCATGGATCACATTTTTCAAAACTTCTGCTACTTCGGCAAAATCAACCCGCTGGCCCGCGGTTTTTTGCAGGATTTTGTTGATCCGCCTTGTTTTTTCTAATAAAGGAGAGGAAATCATCTTCATCACCTCTTTCAGTTATTGAAAACTTTAACGATAACCCACCTGAGAAATCCTCTATCCTGATCCGGCCTGGCCTACAGAATGTACTTGCTTAAGTCTTTGTCTTTAACAATATCTTTTAATTTATTCTTCACATACTCCCTGTCAATGCAAAAGGATTGGCCCTGTATTTCCGCAGCTTCATAGGAAAGATCTTCAAACAATTTTTCCATGATCGTGTGCAGGCGGCGTGCTCCAATGTTTTCCATTTCATCGTTCAAAGTGCAGGCTACAGTAGCGATCTCCTCAATCCCATCTTCTGAAAACTCCACGTTCACCCCCTCCGTCATTAACAGGGCAGTATATTGTTTTGTTAAGGCATTTTCCGGCTCTACCAGAATATTGATGAAATCTTGCTTTTCCAGGCTTTGCAGTTCGACGCGGATGGGGAAGCGTCCCTGCAGTTCCGGGATGAGGTCCGAGGGCCTGGTAAAATGGAACGCTCCCGCCGCAATAAACAAGACGTAATCGGTTTTCACGGGCCCGTACTTGGTCATGACGGTCGATCCTTCCACGATGGGCAGGATATCCCGCTGTACACCTTCCCGGGAGACGTCGGGTCCCGACTGCGCGGCGTTCTTGCCGGCTACTTTATCAATTTCATCCAGGAAAACGATCCCGGACTGTTCCGCCCTTTCCACGGCTTCGTTGGTGATCTCATCCATATCCAGGAGCTTTTCTGCTTCCTCTTGCTGCAGGATGCGGCGGGCCTGCTTCACGGGCAGCTTTTTTTTCTTTTTCTTCTTCGGTACCATGCTGCCGAAGAGATCCTGCATGTTCATGCCCATCTCTTCCATGCCCATGCCGGCAAACATGTCCATCACCGGTGGAGGGCGGTCCTCCACCTCCACTTCCAGGAGACGATCTTCCAGCTCGCCGCGAAGCAGTTTCTGCTTGATGATCTGCCGGTCGTCCCGGGCCTGTTTCAGTTTTTCCTCGTAGGCGCGGTCTTCTTCTGCCGCAGGAGCCGATGCACCCAAGCCCCGGGAGGCCTGGAATAAAAAGTCCAGGGGATTCCCAGCCGCCTGGGTTTTCCCGGGCAGAGGGGAAAGCAATTCTAAAAGACGCTCTTCGGCCAGGGCGGTAGCCCTGGGTTCCAGCTCCTGCATCTTTTCCGTTTTGACGATGCGTACGGAGCCCTCCACCAGGTCTCTCACGATGGAATCCACATCCCGCCCCACGTAACCCACTTCGGTAAATTTCGTCGCTTCCACTTTCACGAACGGGGCGCTCACCAGGCGGGCCAACCTCCGGGCAATCTCGGTCTTTCCCACGCCTGTCGGGCCAATCATGATGATATTTTTGGGGATAACCTCATCTTTAATGGCTGGATCCAGCAATTTCCTGCGGTAGCGGTTGCGCAGGGCAATGGCCACGCTTTTTTTTGCTTCGAATTGACCGATCACGTACTTGTCCAGTTCTGCCACAATTTCCTTCGGCGTTAGTTCCGCTCTATGCTGCTGCATCGTGTTTCAGGAAACACCTCCTAATTCCAGACGGGGCATCAACCGTCCCCGGCGAAACCCGCGGATTTTAAAAACCGGTGGGGCCTCAACCGGTTAGAGTTCTTCGACCCGCACAAATTCATTGGTATAGACACAGATCTCCGCGGCAACCAGCAGGGATTCCCGGGCAATCGCCGCAGCGGCCAGGTCGGTCTTTCTCGCCAGGGCCCGGGCGGCAGCCAGCGCCAGGGGGCCTCCCGATCCAATGGCGGCGATGCCGTCATCGGGTTCAATCACCTCGCCGGTGCCAGAAATGACCAGGACACCGTCCCTGGATGCCGCGATCAAAAGCGCTTCCAACCTTCTCAAGTAGCGGTCCGTGCGCCATTCCCTGGCCAGCTCAACCGCGGCCCGGCGCAGGTTACCCCGGTAGTTCTCCAGCTGGTTTTCAAATTTATCAAAGAGCGTGAAGGCATCGGCCACGGAACCCGCGAAGCCGACGATAACCTGCTCATGAAACAAGCGCCTGACTTTGCTGGCCTGGTGCTTCATGATATAGTTGCCCGAGAGCGTAACCTGGCCGTCACCGGCGATGGCCACCCGGTCATCCTTGCTCACTGCGACAATGGTCGTGGACTGGAACAACAAACAATTCTCCTTTTTCCCTCGATTAATTACCAAAATATAGAAAAGCTTTCGATAATTCAATTTATAGTTAGGCCCGGGGATGGGTTTTTTGGTACGTCCGCTTTAGCTCTTCCCGGGTGATATGCGTATAGATCTGCGTTGTAGAAATGCTCACGTGACCCAGTAGTTCCTGCACGGTGCGTAAGTCTGCCCCGGCATTCAGCAAATGGCTGGCGAAACTATGCCGCAATACATGGGGGCTGACGGACTGGCTTACCGCGGCTTTTAGCCCGTACTTCCTTACCAACCTGCGCATGCCCCGGTCGGACAGGGGACCCCCCAGCCTGTTTAAAAACAGCGCGCCTGTTTCTTCCCCGGTCTTTCCGACCAAAAGGGGTCTCGCTTTTTCCAGGTATCGGGCCAGGGCCTGCAGGGCATAGCGCCCCACGGGGACAACCCGCTCTTTGGAACCTTTACCCTTAACCCGCAGGGAGCCTTCTTCCCAGCTCATGGAACGCAGGTGCAGGTCAGCCATTTCCCGCACACGCATCCCCGTGGCGTAAAAGAGCTCCAGGATGGCGCGGTCGCGGTATCCCAGGGGCGAGCCCTTTGCAGGCGCATCCAGCAGGTCCAGCACTTCATCCACGTAGAGAAACTTGGGCAGCTTTTTCTCCTTCTTCGGGGTGGAAATCACTTCCCAGGTATTGTTCTGGAGAATGTTTTCCCGCTTCAAGTAGCGCAAAAAAACCCGAACAGCCGAAAGCTTTCTGGCCACAGTCGTTCGTGCGTAGGCATGCTCTTTCAACAGGCCCAAAAATTGCCGCAGGTGCACGTGGTTGATCTGCTGGATCGCGATCGCACTTTCATCGATAAAACGCCAGAATTGTTGAATGTCTCTTTCGTAATGACGGATGGTCAAGGGTGATGCATTTTTTTCTATTTTCAGGAACTGCTTAAAATTCTCAAGCAAATTATCCATAATATTTTTCCTTTTTCAATATTAGCATAACCCTCTCTATTCTGCAAGCAAGTGCTGGAAATTTTTTCGAAATTGCGACAAGGACTCCAGGCTGCGCGCAGCCATCCGCTCTTTTCGCATTTTTTTAGGGACTTTCTCGGCCAAGGGGGCAAATAGACCAAAATTTACATTCATGGGTTGAAAGCTGTCGGGATCCGCCGTGGTGATGTAGTGGGTGAGAGAGCCCATGGCGGTTTCCCGGGGGAAGACCAGCCGCGGTGTGCCCCGCAGGCTACAGAGGGCGTTCAATCCTGCGATCAGCCCCGTGGCCGCTGATTCGACGTATCCTTCCACACCGGTCATCTGGCCCGCGAAAAACAGGCCGGGATGGCCCTTCATTTCAAGGGTGGGGTCCAGCAGCAGGGGTGCATTGATAAACGTGTTGCGGTGCATCACCCCGTAGCGCAGGAATTCTGCCCGCTCCAGGCCGGGGATAAGTCGAAAAATGCGCTTTTGCTCTGACCACTTGAGGCGCGTTTGAAAGCCCACCATGTTGTAAAGGGTGCCTTCCTTGTTGTCCTTCCGGAGCTGCACAACCGCGTGGTATTTTTCTTGGCCGGTGGGCCCCGCCAAACCGACGGGTTTCAGGGGGCCGTAGCACAGGGTTTCTTTTCCCCTGGTGGCCAGGACTTCCACGGGCATACAACCCTCGAAGAAGATCTCTTTCTCGAAAGCCCGCGGCAGGTTGACTTCCGCCTGGACCAGCTCTTTCCAGAATCGCTCGTATTCCCGGGCATTCATGGGACAGTTCAGGTAATCATCCCCGCCCTTGCCATAGCGAGAGGCAAAAAAAGCCTTCTCCAGGTCGACGGACTCCAGGGTGACAATGGGGGCCACGGCATCGTAGAAATAGAGCTTTCCCTGCCC
>PWWY01000016.1 GCA_003561325.1 Syntrophomonadaceae bacterium
AAATAGATGATGTTCTGCTTAACGGTCATCCCTCCCAGCGGCTGCCCGGGAACGTGAATGTCAGTGCCCTGTATGTGGAGGGGGAATCTTTGCTCTTAAGCCTGGATATAAAGGGAATTGCTGCTTCCAGCGGTTCGGCATGCACCTCGGGGTCCCTGGACCCCTCGCACGTCCTCATGGCCATAGGCCTGGACCACCAAACGGCCCACGGATCGCTGCGCTTGAGCCTGGGGGAAAGTAACACGGAAGAACAAGTGGATTATGTCGTAGAGGTTTACAAGGAAACCGTTTCCAGGCTCAGGAAAATGTCTTCAGTCTTTAAGAAATAGTTTCAGAAAAAGGACCGCCAGTGCTAAAATGTTGTGGGAGGAGAAAACATGTACAATGAAAAAGTAATGGATCACTTTCAAAATCCCCGCAACGTGGGTGAGTTGGACAACCCCAGCGGTGTTGGAGAAGTCGGGAATATGAAATGCGGGGATATCATGAAGATCTACATCAAGGTCAAAGATGATGTGATCGAGGATATCAAGTTCTTGACCTTCGGCTGTGGCGCGGCCATCGCCAGCAGCAGTGTGCTCACGTAGATGGTCAAGGGGAAAACCCTCCAGGAGGCAGAAGCGATTTCCAATCAACATGTTGCTGACGAACTGGAAGGGCTGCCGCCGGCGAAGCTTCATTGCTCTAACCTGGCTGCCGATGCCCTGCACAATGCTATAGAGGATTACAAGAGTAAGGCTGCTTCCAACTGACAGGCTGGAAAACGTCAAGATGAATCCCCTTGATGCCGGGCCCCCGAGCCGGGATATGGCGTAAAGGGGATTTTTGTTTTCTGCAAAATCGCCGTGGAGCCGCAGCGAATTGGCGGGCGTTAGCTTGTCACACCTGGGGCCAGGTGATATAATTTTTCCTGGTGATCAAGCTTGCCCGGGCATAAACCCTTATTTCCCTGAAATTAGAGAGGAGATTTCCCTTTGAAACAAAGCGACATCCGCAACTTTTCCATCATTGCCCATATCGATCACGGCAAATCTACCCTGGCTGACCGGATCCTGGAAAGCACCCATTCCATCAGCCAGAGGGAGATGAAGGAGCAGTACCTGGATTCCATGGACCTGGAAAGGGAGCGAGGGATCACGATCAAGATGCAGGCCGTGCGCCTGTTTTACGACAGCGGCGGCCGGCGCTACATGCTGAACCTGATTGATTCCCCGGGACACGTGGACTTTACCTACGAAGTCTCCCGGAGCATGGCTGCCTGTGAAGGGGCTCTCCTGGTCGTGGATGCGGCCCAGGGCATCGAAGCCCAAACCCTGGCCAATGTATACCTTGCCCTGGAGCACAACCTGGAGATCATCCCGGTGATCAACAAGATCGACCTTCCTAATGCAGACCCGGAAAAGGTCAAGGCTGACCTGGAAAATCTTCTGGGGATCGACGGCCGGGAGGCCTTAATGATTTCCGCCAAGGAAGGATTGAACATCGACCAGGTGCTGGAAGTGATCATTCACCGCATCCCCGCGCCCTCGGGGGATGAGCAGGCGCCGCTGCGAGGCTTGATCTTCGATTCCCATTACGACCCGTACAGGGGCGTGATCACCTACGTTCGTATTCGGGAAGGGCAAGTTTCCAAGGGTACGGAAATCACCATGATGCACAGCGGCAAGCAATTCGAGGTCTCGGAAGTCGGCGTTTTTCGTCCAGCGATGACACCCGAAACGACCCTCTTCGCCGGCCAGGTGGGCTACGTGGTGGCCGGGGTCAAGCGCGTCCAGGATTCCCGCGTGGGCGATACTATTACGTCCACCCGGAACCCGGCCCAAGCAGCGTTACCGGGATATCACCCCATGAATCCCGTGGTATTTTGCGGGCTTTACCCCGTGGACAACGACCGCTACGTGGATCTGCGGGAGGGGCTGGAAAAGCTTCAGCTCAATGATGCTTCCTTGTTCTTCGAACCAGAAAATTCTTCTGCCCTGGGATTTGGCTTCCGCTGTGGGTTTTTAGGCCTTTTACACATGGAAATCGTCAGGGAACGGCTGGAAAGGGAATATGACTTGGAACTGATCACCTCGGCTCCTAACGTGATTTACGGGGTGATTACGCGCCAGGGCGAAAATAAACACATCGAAAACCCCGTCAACTTTCCTCCTGCCGGCGCCATTGAGCGTATAGAAGAACCTTTTATCGAGGGAACCTTGATGGTGCCCCAACACTATATTGGGCCCGTGATGGAGCTCTGCCAGGAAAAACGGGGAGAGTACAGGGACATGCAGTACCTCTCTACGGATCGCGTTTTGCTGGTTTATGCCTTGCCCCTGGGGGAGATTATCTATGATTTCTATGACCAGCTGAAATCCCGCACCCGGGGTTATGCCTCCTTTGATTACAAGCACGAGGGGTACCGGGAGTCGGACCTGGTCAAGGTAGATATTCACGTGAACAATGAACCGGTGGACGCACTTTCGTTTATTGCTCACCGCGAGAAGGCATATTACCGTGGCCGAGAGGTGATCCAACGCCTCAAAGAGGTGATCCAGCGTCACATGTTCGACATCGCCATCCAGGCCGTGATCGGCAACCGGCCCGTTGCCCGGGAGACCATCAAGGCCCTCAGGAAAAACGTGGTGGAAAACCTCTACGGAGGAGATGTAACCCGGAAGCGCAAACTTTTGGAGAAGCAAAAAGCGGGGAAAAAGCGGATGAAGCTGGTGGGGCAAGTTACCATTCCCCAGGAGGCCTTTATGGCTGTGCTGCAGCTGGATGGAGAGCAGTGAGGGTCACTGAGGTCGGTGAAGCGGGAGAAATGAAAAGAGCAAAAATTTGTTAGTAGAACTTGACAAATGATCAGCCCAGTGGTATCTTAAAAAAGGACGGTTAGCACTCTCGATGTTAGAGTGCTAACTCATGCAAGGGGGTAAGATCATGGGGCTTAGCTCCCGCAAAAAAGAAATATTGCAGGCCGTTGTGACAGACTATATCAAGATGGCTCAACCTGTGGGCTCCAGGACAATTTCCAGGCGTTACCAGGTGGGTTTGAGTCCGGCGACCATCCGCAATGACATGGCAGACCTGGAAGAAATGGGCTACCTGCTCCAACCTCATACCTCAGCCGGCCGGATTCCGACACAGAAAGGTTACCGCTACTACGTAGATGAGCTCATGGAAACGGCGGACCTGGAAGAAAGTGAAAAGGATAAAATTAAGCAAGTATACGAATTTGAAAAAATGCGGGAAAGCGAAGAAATCATCAAGTATACGACCAACCTTTTATCTTCGCTGACCAATTACACTTCACTGGTCATAGGTCCGCAGTTGAAGAAAAGCGCTTTCAAGAAACTGCAAATCATGCCCTTCGATAACCAGCGGGCGCTGCTTTTGCTGGTTGCCGATACCGGGTTTGTGAAAAATAAAGTCATCCACTACCCGCAAACCCTTTCATCGGGAGAGCTAAACCGGATCGTTTCTTACCTGAATCGCCGCCTGGAGGGCCTGACGATTGATAAGCTTACGTCCAGGTTGATCAGCGAGCTTCGCCGGGATCTCTATCACCATATTAAGTTTTTGGAGGAGACCTTCACGCTATTAGAGGAAAGCCTGGCCGAGGATGAACGGCGGGTTTTTTTGGGAGGGACGACAAATATCCTGAGCCAGCCTGAATTTGGGGATCTGGAAAAGGTCAGAGCGCTCCTCTCCCTCTTTGAGCAAAACGCCCTTCTGGCCAACCTGTTGGCCCGGCCCGTGGCGGGAATCGACGGCATTACCGTGCGTATCGGCCGGGAGAATATGCTGGAGGAAGTGCAGGAGTGTAGTTTGGTGATTGCTACGTACTGCCTGGGCAAGGAGGTCGTGGGAACGATCGGGGTCCTGGGACCTACCCGCATGGAATACTCCCGGACCATTGCCATCCTGGAGCAGATTGTTAATCACCTGCAAAAAATATAAATCGAGAGAGAAAGGGGTGTATTCCTTGGCAGGAAGAGGTTACAGGTTTTCTGGAAAGGATGAAGGATATTTTTCAAACAACCCGGAAGGTAATCAGCAGCGAGAAAGCGAATTTGAACAAAAAAACTCACCTGCTGCTTCTGGAGACCATCGATCTTCAAAACCCGATGGAGACCCGCAACCGGCGGCAGAAGCAGCGGGTCCTGCCGGTGAAGAAACGCCGGAAATCTTGCAGCAGAAACTCCAGCAACTGGAGCAGGAAAATGAAGAGCTGAAAAACAGGCTCATGCGGCTGCAGGCGGATTTCGATAACTATCGCAAACGGGTGCGCGCTGAAAAAGAGGATCTGGAACAACATGCGAATTATCGGCTGGTGCAGCGACTTCTGCCGGTCATTGACAACCTGGAGCGGGCCTGTTCAGCTTCCGGCGAGAGGCCGGAAAATATCGTGGAAGGCATTCAGCTCATTTACCGGCAGCTCCATGAGATCATGGAAAAAGAAGGTGTGACGCCTATTGAATGTGAAGGCGAGCCCTTTGACCCCAATTGTCATGAAGCCGTGATGGTTGAAGAAAACAGCGAACATCCGCCCAACACCGTGCTGGATGAGCTGCAAAAAGGGTACCGCATGAAAGACAAAGTGCTAAGAGCCAGTATGGTGAAAGTTTCATCTGATCAAAACAATCAAAAGGAGGCATAACGATGTCAAAAGTCGTAGGGATTGATCTGGGAACAACAATGTCGGCCGTTGCTGTTCTTGAGGGTGGAGAGCCAGAAATCATTTCCAATGCGGAAGGCAGCCGTTTAACACCTTCCGTCGTAGCGTTCAGTAAAGAAGGAGAGAGAATTGTTGGCCAGGTGGCCAAACGCCAGGCAATCACAAATCCTGACCGCACCATTGCTTCCATCAAGCGGGAAATGGGGACAAACTATAAAGCGAATATCGATGGCAAGGAGTATACGCCCCAGGAAATTTCAGCAATGATCCTACAGAAGCTGAAAACCGACGCGGAGAGCTACCTGGGTGAAAAAGTGGAAAAGGCCGTGATCACGGTGCCGGCCTATTTTACCGACAGTCAAAGGCAGGCGACAAAAGACGCCGGGAAAATCGCCGG
>PWWY01000168.1 GCA_003561325.1 Syntrophomonadaceae bacterium
CGGAAAGCTCTTTGCGTACGAGCATTACGGGATCATCCCGGACATTTTTACCCTGGCGAAGTCCCTGGGCGGAGGCCTGCCCATCGGTGCCATGCTCTGCACCGACTCCGTTGCTGCCGGGTTTTCACCGGGCGACCACGCTTACACCTTTGGGGGAAATCCCGTGGTCTGCGCTGCGGCTTCGGCCGTGATGGATCAGTTCACCCAGGAAGGTTTCCTGGAGACGGTTGAGGGCAAAGGTCAACGGCTGGTGCAAGGGCTCACCCGCTTGAAAGAACGCTTCCCGGCAGAGATCCAGGAAGTCCGGGGCCTGGGCCTCATGATCGGGCTGCAGGTCAGCGGCCAGGGTAAGCGCGTACAGGGTCGGGCCATGGAGAAAGGTCTGCTGATCAATTGTATCGGTGAAAACGTTCTTCGCTTGCTGCCGCCCCTGAACGTTTCGGAAGAAGATCTAGAACAGGCGGTAGACATTTTGGGCGAAGTTTTTGAGGAAAGCAGGCCGTAAGAGGCAACAGGCAATTTTGTCAGAGGGAGGTTGTCGCCAATGGAAACATTGCGCGGTCGGCATTTTTTGACCCTGCAGGATTTGATGCCCGAGGAAATAACGGCTGTGCTCGAACGTTCCCGGGAACTGAAGGAAAAACAGCAGCGCGGTATACCCCACCACCTTTTAGAAGGTAAAACCCTGGGCATGATTTTTCAAAAACCTTCCACCCGGACCCGGGTTTCCTTCGAAGTGGGCATGTGGCAGCTGGGAGGGCATGCCCTGTTTCTCAGCAGCCAGGAACTGCAGATGGGGAGGGGAGAGCCGGTACGTGATACTGCCGCCGTGCTTTCTCGCTATGTCGATGGGATCATGGTGCGTACGTTCGAACACGAGCAGGTGGAAGAGCTGGCCGCACATGCCGGGGTTCCGGTCATCAACGCCCTGACCGACTACCTGCATCCCTGCCAGGTTTTGGCTGATTTGCTGACCATTGAAGAAAAGCTCGGACGCTTGCACGGGGTTAAGGTGGGTTATGTGGGAGACGGAAACAATGTGGCCCATTCACTGCTGCTGGGATGTTCACGCATGGGCATGGAGATCCGGGTTGGCGCCCCCCCCGGCCACGGGCCCAAGAGAGAAGTGGTGGAGCGGGCGAAAGAAAACAGCCGCCGCTGGGGAGGACAGGTCCTGGTCACGGAAGACCCGGTCCAGGCCGTCGATGGTGTTGACGTTGTTTATACCGATGTCTGGGCCAGCATGGGCCAGGACCAGGAGAAGGCGGCCCGCAAACAAATTTTCCAATCTTACCAGGTGAACCAGCAGCTTTTAAACCAAGCCTCTGCTGCGGCGCTGGTCATGCACTGCCTGCCGGCTTACCGGGGAGAAGAAATAACGGCAGATGTCCTGGAAGGAGACCGTGCGGTGGTGCTGGACCAGGCGGAGAACCGGCTCCACGCCCAGAAGGGTCTGCTGGCGTTGATCATGTAAATATGAAGGGGTGATAACATGCCGAAGAAAGTCGTCCTGGCCTATTCGGGAGGCCTGGACACCTCCGTCATCCTCAAATGGTTAATTGAAGAATACGGGTACGAGGTCATTGCTTTTGCCGCTGACCTGGGCCAGGGTGCCGGCGAACTGGACGGCCTGGAAGAAAAGGCGGTGAACACCGGCGCGGCCAAGGTGATCGTCAGGGATCTTCGCCGCGTCTTTTTAGAAGAATATGTTTTTCCCATGCTGCGGGCGGGGGCTGTCTACGAAGGAAAGTACATGCTGGGAACATCGATCGCCCGACCGTTGATCGCGCGGGCCATGGTGCAGGTTGCCCTGGGTGAAGGGGCCGAAGCCGTTGCCCACGGGGCCACGGGCAAGGGCAACGACCAGGTTCGCTTCGAATTGACCGTCAAGGCCCTGGCCCCGCAATTAAAAATCATCGCGCCCTGGCGGATCTGGGCGATCCGGTCGCGTCATGATGCCCTGGAATATGCTGCACAACACCGCATTCCCGTGCCTGTTACGGCGGAAAAACCCTACAGCATGGACCGGAATCTCTGGCATATCAGCTACGAAGGGGGCATCCTGGAAGATCCGGCCCAGGAGCCACCGGAAGAGATGTTCCTCTTGACCCGTTCCCCGCGCGAGGCGCCTGCAGAGCCTGAAGTGATCGAGATCTCTTTTGAAAAAGGGGTCCCCGTGGGCTTAAACGGTGAATCGCTGGAACCTGTGCAGCTGCTGACCCGGCTCAACGAAATCGGCGGCAAGCATGCTCTTGGGCGTACAGATATCGTGGAAAACCGCCTGGTCGGAATGAAATCCCGGGGGGTGTATGAAACGCCGGGAGGGACACTGCTGTATTTTGCCCACCGGGAACTGGAACACCTGACCATCGACCGGGAAACCCTGCATTACAAGGAGGCGGTCGCCTTGAAATATGCCGAAATCATTTATAACGGCACCTGGTATTCTTCCTTGCGCAGGGCGCTGGATGCATTTATCGCGAATACCCAGGAGAAGGTCACGGGCGAGGTAAAACTCAAGCTCTACAAGGGAAACATTAGCCTGGTCGCTCGAAAGTCTCCTTTTTCCCTCTACCATCCTGAACTGGCCACATTCGAAGCCGATGACCTCTACGACCAAAAAGATGCGGGAGGTTTTATCAACCTTTACGGGTTGCCGCTCCAGGTAGATGGGATGCTGCGGCAAACCTGGAAAGACGAGGTGGAAAAAGAAAATTGAGTTCCGGGAACGAGCAAGACCATTCTTTTTTTGCAGGGAAAGAAAAGGATTCGACCAAGCCCTGGGGAGGGCGCTTCCAAAAAAGACTTCACGCAGAAATGGAGGCTTTTGCGGCATCCCTTCCCTTTGACAGGAGGTTGGCCGAAGAAGATCTTACGGGCAGCCTGGTGCACTGCCGCATGTTGATGCGGGCCGGGATCATTTCAGCAGAAGAAGGGGCGCTGATCGAAGAGGGTCTAGAAGCAATTCAAAGGGAAGTGGAAGAAGGCACCTTCCCTTTTGACCTATCGATGGAAGATATTCACATGAACATAGAAAAACGTCTAATTGAATACATCGGGCCTGTAGGAGGAAAACTGCACACCGCCCGCAGCCGCAATGACCAGGTGGCGCTGGATATGCATCTTTTCGTGAAAAAGGAAATCATTGCCGTGGAACGCCTGCTTCGCTCTTTCCAGGCAGAAATAGTAAAGCTTTCCGAAAAGGTCCAGGAAGTGATTATCCCGGGCTATACCCACCTGCAGCGCGCACAACCGGTTTTACTTTCTCATCACCTCATGGCGTATTTCTGGATGCTGCAGCGTGACCGGGAACGTTTTGGAGATCTTTATCAGCGGGCTGATCTCATGCCGCTGGGCTCCGGCGCCCTCAGTGGCACCAGCTTTCCCATTGATCGGGAATTCGCTGCGCAGGAGCTGGGTTTTGAACATCTCTATGAGAACAGCATGGACGCGGTGAGCGACCGCGACTTCGTGATCGAATTCATTTCTCATGCAGCGTTGCTCATGATGCACCTCAGTCGTTTGAGCGAAGAACTGATCATCTGGTCTTCCCAGGAGTTTTCATTTATCGAGCTCAGTGATGAGTTTGCCACGGGGAGCAGCATGATGCCCCAGAAAAAAAACCCCGACTTTCTCGAGCTGGTGCGGGGTAAAACAGGCCGGGTTTACGGCAACCTGGTGGCTTTGCTCACGGTGTTTAAAGGACTGCCCTTAACATACAACAAAGATATGCAGGAAGATAAGGAGCCCCTTTTTGATACCGTGGATACGGTGAAGACCATTGTAAAGATCTTTCCTGCCATGCTCTCTTCCCTGGAAATCAAGCGGGACAACATTGAACAGGCGCTAGACCAGGATTTCTCCACCGCGACGGAACTGGCTGACTACCTGGCCGGGCAAGGGGTCCCGTTTCGAGAGGCCCACGGCATCGTGGGGGCTGTCGTGCGCTACTGCCTTGATCAAGGGAAAACGCTGCAGCAGCTGACTGTAGAAGAGCTTTCCAGTTTTCATCCGCATCTCCGGGAGCCGCAGGCACAGGATCGTTTAAAGCCCCGCGCGGCGGTTGAAGCACGAACCAGCCGGGGAGGGACATCGCCGGGCGCCCTGGTGAAACAACTGCAGCAGGCCAAACTGTGCCTGGGGAAAAGTGCATTTCACCAGGCAGGAAAAAAGAGCGATTGAGGGAATACTATCATTAGGGGAGTTAGGATGGAAAGGAGCTGGGTTTTATGTCCGATCATGCCATGTTCAAAAAGGTGCTTTTAGCCATGGACTCATCTTCTGCAGCCCTGGAATTATTTAACTGCATCCCCGATCTAAAAAAAATGGGTCTGCAGGACCTGCTCATCGTGCATGCCGTCAACATGGAGTCTCTGCGCGGTGAAGAAATCAGCGCGTACAAGGAGAGGTTTACGAAGAGGCTGGAGGACAAGATTAAGGCCATCGAGCAAGAAAACATCGGCGTGAAGCTTCTGATCACGGCAGGAAACCCTTCGGAAGAGATCGTTAAAGCAGCTGATGCTGAGAACGTGGACCTGATTTTAATCGGTTCCATCGGTGAAAGCATCATCAGGGAAATTTTCCTGGGGAGTACCGTAAAAGAATTGATCCGCCTGTCCAGGAAGCCTGTCCTCGTGGAAAAATTCATTACGCTGGGTGAGAGGACCCGCCGTATCCCGATCTTTCTGCAGAAATGGGCCACGGTGATGCTCCCAACAGATTTTTCCGAGTCCTCTGAAGCGGTTTACCAGAAATTTCTGGACAATGCGGAGAAGCTGCACCGGGTTATCCTGCTGCATGTGATTGAAAAGGGGCAAACGGAGCAGGACATCAAAAAGCAGACAGAGAATGCCCAAAAGCACCTGCAGACATGGGAGGAAAAGTTCAAAGCCAGGGGTGTGGATGTGGAGTTTAAGATCTCTACGGGTGTCGCATCACAGCAGATCAACGACATCGCTGAATTTGAGGGCGTAACCATGATCGCCATGCCGACCCGCGGTCTGGGTTATTTTGCGAACTTATTGATTGGAAGCACGGCTGACGCCGTGGTTCGCCG
>PWWY01000098.1 GCA_003561325.1 Syntrophomonadaceae bacterium
AAAAACACGAGGTCGCCACTGCTGCTGCGTCTTGTTCACTGTGCCGGTGCTGTCTTACCATTATCCCATTATCCTAAAAACCTGTCAACGAAACCCTTTCCGGTGGGCCAGGGTTGACAAATATCAGGGAAACCAATATATTAACATAAGAAATAGTTGCATAGATCAAGTTTTTTGCCGCCATTGACCTTACCGCTTTCGCCAAAGGAAGGAGTGAGCTTAACCGGCTGGCTGCGGCCTGCTGCCGGATCACCATGGACGATCAAAGACCGGACCTGCGCCCTTTTCTCCAGCCACAATCCATCGCCATCCTGGGAGCCTCAAAAAACATCAGCAAACCAAACGGTATCCCCCTCTTTATGCTTCTGGATATCGGATTTCCAGGGAAGATCTATCCGGTCAACCCTTCTTACCGGGAAATTGCCGGGTATCCATGCTACTCCGACATCGAGAGCATCCCCGGGGAAGTTGACCTGGCCGTGATCGGCGTTTCCGCCGCTCAAACCCTCAACGTGCTGGAAGCATGCGCCCGTAAAGGCGTCAAGGGTGCCGTAGTTTTTACGTCGGGTTTCGCCGAAGCGGGAGAGCAGGGAACCGACCTCCAGGAAGCTATCCACCGCCTGAGCCAGGAAAGCGGCATGCGGATCGTGGGTCCGAATTGTGTCGGGATCGTGCACCGGCAAAACAAAGTTTGGGCTTCCTTTGCCCCACCGCTCCTTTATCGTAAAGCCTATTTTGACAAAAATTTTCATTTCATTTCTCAAAGCGGTTTCTTTGGTATTCTCACCTACCAGATGGCCGCACGGGAAGGGTTATTCTTTGACCAATTTTACAGCGTCGGCAACGAAGCGGACCTGGGTCTTCCCCATTTCTTGGATTACCTGGCAAAGGAAACCCATGCCACATCGGATCTGATCGCCTGCTACATTGAAGGCATCAAGGAAAAAGACGGGGAACTTTTTAAGTCTGCCGCTGAAGAAGCGCTGCTGAGGGATAAGCTCCTTGCCGTGATCAAAGTTGGGCAAACTGAGGCCGGAACCCGGGCGGCTTCCTCTCATACCGCTGCCCTGACGGGGGCCGACCGGGTTTACGATGCTTTTTTTAGACAGAAAAGGATGATCCGGGCACCCGGCATTGAACAGCTTGTCCCCCTGTTAAAAATCTCCGGTACCGGCAGGTACCCGGCGGGTAAGCGCACGGCCGTCATCTCCGATTCCGGCGGGGGAGCCGTCATGCTGGCCGACAAGTGCCAGCTTTACGGCTTAGACCTGGTCCGTTTCCAGGAAGAAACAGAACGGCAGCTCAAAGAAATTCTTCCCTTTTTTGCAGCAACCGGAAACCCGGTAGATTTAACCGCCCAGGTCATGACGGAACCGGATCTTTTATTCAAAAGCATTTCTATCGTAGAAAAAGATCCCCACGTGGATAACCTGGTCCTCAACTTTGGGATTGGCCCTGCCAATGCCCCCGCCGTGATCCAGAGCCTGAAAGAATTATACCTGAACAGTGACAAACCGATGATCGCCGTTTGTTGGCCCTGGGTAGAAGAAGAAGCCGCCCGCCCTTACATCGACGAGATCCGGGCGTTCGGGCTTCCCGTTTTCCACGAGCTGGACGACTGCATCTGGGCCCTGGGCACCCTGGCCCACCGCATGGAAAAAGCCAGGGCGTACGAACCACCCCGGCGCATCGCTCCCGGGAAGGAGCAAAGAGAAGCCCGGCTCCACCTGGAAGCGTATTGGCGCTCCTTGCAGTCTTGCCGGCAGCTTGAACCCCGCCCGGCTTCCGGGCAAAGTGGAAAGATCAATATGAGCGAATACATCATGAAGCAAATCCTTTCCTGTTACGGTATTCCGGTGACGAAAGAAGTTTTGGTGCATTCAGAAGCAGGGGCGGCCCGGGCGGCGGATACCCTGGGAGGAAATTTGGCTGTAAAAGCCGTTTCCCGGGAAATCGCTCATAAAACGGAAATCGGGGGCGTTTTGTTGCATCGAAAAGGCAGCGAAGAAGTGAAACAGGCCTATGCAGAACTGGTAAAAACCATCGGTGCCCTGGATAATCCGCCTCCCCTGGAGGGAATCCTGGTGCAGGAAATGCTTCCCCCCGCCACAGAGCTCATTATCGGCGTTAAGCGGGACCCTGTTTTCGGTCCCGTTGTCCTTTGCGGACTGGGAGGCATCTTCGTGGAAATCCTGGAAGATATCGCGCTGCGCGTTGCTCCCCTGTCCCGGCAGGATGCCGAAGAAATGCTCCAGGAACTGAAAAGCTTCAAGGTCTTTCAAGGGGCGCGTGGGCAGGAACCGGCGGATCTGGAAGCGGTGGTTGAGATTCTTTTACGCGTTTCCAGGCTTGCCCTGGAGATGGACAACCTGGTAGAGCTGGATATGAATCCGTTGATGGTTTATCCCCGGGGGCAGGGAGCCGTAGTGGTCGATGCCTGGGGAAGATGGCTAGGGAGCAACAACGAAGAAGCATGAGCTGGAAAGAACAAAGGACGTGTCTGGCATTCAGGCGAAACATGAAAACTGCTCTAAAGAAAAAAGAAACGTCATATTTTTGACGTTTCCCTCCACCCATGAAGCCCTGGCCTTCGAAAAATCTTGCCAGCAGTTGGAATTGAAAATGGCGCTAATTCCTGTTCCTCGCATGATCAGCTCCAGCTGCGGGCTGGCAGCCCGTTTTTCCTTATCCGATCTGTTGCCGGTTCTCTCCCTGCTAGATGACGAAAAAACGCACGTGGAGAGCTTCTATTTAATTGGGGAAAAATAGACCAGTTCCAGCAGGCTTTTTTTCATTTCCGGCGAGAGGTTTAGCCTGTATCCCCCCCGGTAGCCACCCGAGCGGGAGGTAATCTGAAACCCCATGCGGTTAAGTTGTTTGATGTAACGCTGCACGCTGCGTAAAGAAACATCTAATTGCCTGGAAAGCTGTTCACCCGACATGTTGCCGTTTAACAGCAGCAGGTAAATGACTTTTAACATCCGATTGATTTTTGTGTCGTCCAATCCCTTCTCCTCCCACGTATACGATTCGCCAACCTGGCCCCGGGAAAATCCATTTTTAAGTATTCGCTGCCGGCAGGGATTATCCTGCTGAGAAGATAAAATACTTTGAAATGTTTGAATCCATCCCTGCCCCACAACAAGCTGAGCTTTTCATGCCTTCAAGGGATCAAGATATCTTGAAAGAGCTCCCATACTTCCTGATTTTCAAACCCTCTCCGCCAGGCCGCCACCCCGGCCAGGTTGTATTTCTCCACGAGCTGCAGCCTGCGGGAGAGAGAATCCCTATCTTCAATCCAGACCCTGTATTCCTTTTCTTCCGTTTCGTAGCGGGCAAAATTTTGCTTCGTCTCCGGGCAGAAAGCGATCTCGGCGCCCTGTTCAGCCAAAATGGCCTGGAGGGCATCCATGCCAACTGCCCGGGAGGAGACCTGCTCCTCGCCGCTTTCCAGGAACTCAATTTCCCAAAGCCTGGTGTAAAAGGGCACCCCCAGCAGCAGCTTTTCCGGTGGGACCTCTTCCAGCACCCCCCGCAGCCCTCGCTCCACCCATGGGAGGGAGGCCACCGAACCGGCCACGGGGCTCGAACCCCAGTGTTCATCGTAGGCCATGAGCATCACATAATCAACGGTTTCCGCCAGGGCACTGCGCTGGTAAATCATCGACCAGTGAACACTGCTGGAGATGATCGTCACATCCACGGAAAGGACCAGCCCTTGCTCCCGGGCCAGGGGAGCCAGCTCTCTCATGAACTGGGTGAAATAATCTGCGTCTTCCAGGTACATATTTTCAAAGTCCACATTAATCCCGTCCAAGTAATACAGCGCGGAGAAAGCCAGCAGCTGATCGATCACCTTTTCTCTTTTACCGCTGTCCCGCAGCACAGAAGCTGTCAGGTCCCGATCAAAGCTGTTGCTTACCAGGGCCCAGACCTGGTAGCCCTGTGCGTGGGCCCACTGGACATAGGCTGGGCAGGCTTTGTTATGTAGGTTTCCTTCTTCGTCTCGCAGGCTGAACCAGGTCGGTGAAAGAACATTCACCCCCGGCAGGGGTTGCAGGCTGTCCGGCGAAGGGTTTTCCCGCACAACATGCTCCCAAACCAGGTTGACCCGCTCGCCCTTGGGCCTGCGGCGCCACCTTCGAGGCGGTGAGCTGTCCGGTCCCTGCACCACTTCTGCGCCGGTTATCCGTAAAAACCCTTTGTGCGCGTAACCCATTCTCCCGTTAGACGTGCGCAGATGGTACCAACCGCCATCCTCCCGAAAAACACGCCCCTTTTCTCCCGGCTCCAAGACCGCAACCCGGGGGGCACGCAGTGATGGCCCCGTGCGCAGGTTTACCCGCCTTTCCACGGCAGCCTCCATGTATGGGGTTTCCAGGAAATCAATAACCACCGTACGGGTATCTTCGAAGATCTGCACGTCGATCCCGTAAAAATCTTGGAGATAGACCAGGGGCATGTAAGGAGTCCCGTCCACGCTAGTCACCGGCAGGTTCAACTGTATTTCCTGCCTGTTCATGTAAGCCGTCAGCTCATCTGTATTCATCTGGAGCACTCTATCCCCGGTCGTGATCGTCAGGCGGCCATCACGGGGTTCCCAGAACAACGACGGATCCAGGTATTTTTTCACGGCATCCACCGGGACCAGCACCTCTTCGTCCTGAACAAAGATGGTGTCATCCAGATTTTGCGCGCCCAGCACGAACTGGTAATCAGTGTGCGTCTCCACTGTAGCAAATCCGGGCGAAAAATAGGCATAGAGCCAGCCGCCGACCCCGGCGAAAATGAAAAAAACAACCAGGGCGATCCAAAAGAATCCTGAACGGAACCGGTTGTCTCGGGAAGCGATGGGCCTTCACCTCCATGCGGGAAAAGCACTTTTTCCGATGTTTTCAGGATCCAGCAGCGAAAGCATGGTATGGATTATCTTCTCCCGCCTTGTCAGGGCAGTTAAGAAAATTCTGCTCATAAGTTAACGCTTTAAGGATGCGTTC
>PWWY01000159.1 GCA_003561325.1 Syntrophomonadaceae bacterium
AGGTTTTGCAGGCGATTTACGACAATAAACGACTCACGCAAGAGAGATTGCTCTTTTTTGCTTAACTTATAGGGGTTAATGTAATTGCTCGGTTGTTCTCCACGGCTCATTTTCTCCACGGCTTCACGAATGCGAAACATCAATAAGGTTTCATAGGCCGCTTCGATGAATTCAATTTCTTCCTTTTTTAAGACGGTCCGTTTTTTTAACTCGGCCAGTCGCTTGAAGGTTGAAGTTTCCAAAACCCCTTCTCGCAGACAGAAGAGGCGGATACAGTCCACGATGTGCACGCAGGCCGTGCCCTTTAAGTTAACCTGGTCGCGGTACTCGCCGCTCTTTTCGGTCACGATCTGCCTGAAGACATTTAATGGTGCCCGGTGATGCAAGTCGTCTTCCACCAGGAAAAGCAGCGCTGTATTGGCATTTCGGTATGCTTCTGCGACGAGCCTTCGCAAGCTTTTTGCCAACTCTGCATCGCCGTAAATATGCCGAAAATCAAGGAAGATCGTCATCTTGCGAATATTTTCCGGTTTCAGTTCTTTGATCCAGTGATGGTTGAGTTCATCCCATTGGGAGAGCGAGTGGCACCATTCCGGGTTATTGGCCATGACGTGGCCTTCACATCGCTTAAAGCCGCACGCTTCCAACCCGCTTACGATTTTTTCTCCCAGGGTGGTAAAATACCCCTGGACTTCTTGCGCTTTATTACTACCGGGCATGTTTTCAAAAATAATCCCGTTATCCTGGTCGGTCCTGGAGTACTGTTCCATGCGACCGCTGCTTCCCATGTTGATAAAGCTGTACTTCACGGGCGGGGGCCCGTGCTCGGCGGTCATTTCTTTTTCGGCCAGAAAAATAATTTTTCGGGTGAGACGGTCATAGAATTCGGTAATCAGGGGGCAAATTTCTGAGGCATAGGCCCTTTCCGACACCAGGGCTTGCAAGACCAGGTCGATATCTTTAACGGTTTTTTTCAAATCATCAACAGTTTGCCTGGTTTCAATGGCATTCACGATGCTCAGGGCTCCTGACTGCCTGCTGCGTATCAGGTCGCGCATGGAAACAATGCCCGCCAGGGTGCCGTTTTCTTTGACCACGATGTGCTTGATGCTGTGCTTCGCCATCAGCAGCAGCGCCTGGTAAGAGTACTCGTGGGGAAGGATAGAAACCAGGTTCTCACTCATGATATGATGGGCTTGCAATGTTTTTCCGGTGGGCTGTTCTACTGCCAGCACTTTTTTTACCAGGTCTTTTTCGGTAATGATCCCCAGGGGGTTGCCGTTGGGAGCCATGACAACCACCGAGGAAACATCGTTTTCCGACATGATGGCGGCGACTTTTTCTACGCTGTCCATGTATCCACAGGTTACCGGTGGAGAGTTCATGATCTCAGAAACTTTTTTTCTCATGGGAAGACCCGTGATAAAAGCGCTTTCCCGGCTTTCTTCCATGAAGCTCTTGTAAAGCCCGCTCAAACGCCGGCAGATTTCATAGGTGAAGAAGGAAGAGAA
Source organism: Syntrophomonadaceae bacterium (assembly GCA_003561325.1). Classification (GTDB taxonomy): domain Bacteria; phylum Bacillota; class Dethiobacteria; order DTU022; family UBA8154; genus SKMY01. The sequence goes on from PWWY01000159.1 coordinate 1,512, forward strand.
TTCGGCATTTTGTGCCATGATGGATTCTAAATCCTCATGGTCGATCACCAGGCAGGTCAGGTCATCAAAGGCCAGGACGGAGACCGGATACTCTTCCTCCTCGGAAAAAAGCGCCGTGACCCCAAAAAAATCAAAGGGATTGCGATACCCTGCCACGGTCTCTCCCGCTGTTTCATTGTCCGCCACAATTTTTGTCCTTCCGGAGACGATAATATAAAGCTTGCCTTTGGATGGATCTCCCTGCCGAAATACGTAGGAGTCCTTGGGAAAAGATTGGTGCTCTGCTTTTTCTGCCAGGAAGCGCAGGCTCTCTTTGCCGAGAATGTTAAAAGGAACCACCTGGCTGAGAACCGATATTTTTTCTGCAAGCTTTTCCTGGTTTACTATTGTGCGCCTGGGCATGAGTAAAACTCCTCGCCGAAATAAATGTCAAAATCTTTTATCAATATTCTACTAAAAAGGGATCAGAAAGGCAAGGAACAATTGGACAGGTCTTTGTTTTCCAGGTATTGATTGTGCTCTATTTTTTCCAACTGTGTCGCAAATCCGATGTGTGCTGAGGGCAAGCAGGGAAACAAGGTTTATGGCTGACTAAGTCTGATCATCAAGTTTTTTAATATTGCAGAAGGATAAATCGTCTGCATGAGAAAATAATACTGCAAAGGAAAGCTTGGTATTGACCGAACGAAGACTTCGCTTGAAACCAAAGGAGAGGGCGCAGGTTGACCGGGAAAGACAAAAAAGCCAATGAACTAAACGGCAAAACATGGACCCGTTATAGTATCAGCGTATGGAACGACATTCAAAAAACGGCAGAAGAAAAAAGCTTAAAACATCCTGCCCTTTTTCCCCGACACTTGACTCGCAGGTTGATCCGCATCTTTTCGCGCCGGGGTGACCTTGTCCTGGATCCTTTCATGGGAAGCGGAAGTACGTTGCTGGAAGCCGGGAGCATGGAGCGCTGTGCTGTCGGCCTGGATCTGTCACGGGAGTATCTGGACCTTTATCGTGAAAGAATGGAGGGGAGCGCTGGAGATAACGTTTTGCTCTCGGCCTTCCAGGATGATGCCAGGAACCTGCTGCAGTACGTTACTCCCGGGTCCGTGGACCTGTGCTTAACTTCTCCTCCCTATTGGAACATTTTAAAGGAACGGCGGAGCGCCGATAAAAAACAGCTTCGTCATTACGGTGATCATGAGTCCGACCTGGGCAGTATAGATGATTACAACCAGTTCCTGGAAGCCTTGACAGGGGTTTTTAGAGAAGTGCACGAGGCATTGAAGCCCGGGAAGTACTGCCTGGTGGTCGTAATGGATATTCGAAAAAAGAACCGGTTTTTCCCTTTGCACATGGACCTGACCCAAAGAATGCAATTGCTTGGCTTTACACTTGATGATATGATTATATGGGATCGAAGGAGGGAGTACAACCTGTTAAGGCCCCTGGGGTTTCCCTACGTTTTTCGGATCAACAAGGTCCACGAGTACATCATGATTTTTCAAAAACAGCGATGAACAGAAAAAGGACGAGTGAACATGGCTGAAGAGATCCCTTATGATTTTACTTCACTGCAGAACTTATTTAACAGGCCGGAAGCCCTGAACGAATTTGCCCAGGATCAGATGGGAAAAGTCCAAGAAATGCTGCGGCACACCGAAAAGTTCAGCTGTCCCCCTGCTTGTAATCTATGTTGCCAGGGTGCAATTCTCATGTCCTATACCGAGTTTACTTATATCTGGCTTTACCTGGAGCAGAGCTGGTCAGCTCCGCAGATGGACCAGCTTTTGCGGCAGGAGATCAAGATTATGCAGAATGAATCTACCCTGCGCTGTCCTTTTTTAGACCGCGACAGGACAACGGAACACTGCAAGATATACCAGGCGCGGCCGTTGATATGTCGCGTCTTTGGAACAACCGCCGCGCCCTGCGAGGAGAATGTCGAACCGGTTTTGTTGGATGAAAACCTGTTTTATCGGGCTTATGATTGTCTCTATTATGCCAACAAGCAATTCATCGCCCTGCGGCTCAACGAGGATTGGGCCTTATTCAAAGCGCCTTTTGCATTCTGGTGCCTGGCAGATCACGACGAAGAATCCAGGGCATTTTTACGGCAATTTATCCAGGAGCGCCAGGATTCTTGCCATGCCGTCTTGTATGATCTGCAGCAGGAGTCTTTTTTTACGCTGTCCCACGGTGAACGAAAAATAATTTCCGGGTAAGAACAGGGGCAAGCACGCTCTTGTTCGCCCTTGCTGCCTGAGGAGGTACAATGCTTCGCTATGTTCTATACTTTATCCCCGCGTTTGCCATCTTGACCAATGTGAACTATTACCAGGTGAAGAACATCGCTGCCAATCCCCGGGCGATTTTCCTCTATACCGTACTGATGATCCCGGCTTTTTTTATCGCAAACTTCGGGATCAATTATACCTTTAATACGGGATACAAGGAGATTGCGAATATCTGGCACCTGAATATCTACCTGTGGGTGGCAAACTTTATCAACATCGCCGTGTTTTCATATTTCTGGTTCGGGGAAATCCCGACCCTGAGGACGGCGATCGCGGCCTCGTTGGTCATTATTGCGATCTTATTGATTGTCTGAGACGGTATGGCCTTAACGCCCGGGAACAAGGAAGGGTGTCTCCATGAAAGAATACTTCCCGGTATTTCTCCACCTGCGCGGGAAAAAATGCCTCGTCGTCGGCGGGGAGAAGTGGCCACTCGGAAAGTGAAATCCTTGTTGGCCGCGAAGGCCCGGGTGACCATTGTTAACCCGCAGTGCACCGGCCAGCTGCAGGAGCTGGAAAAGCGCCAGCCCGTCCAGTTAATCCGGGAAGCATATAGGGAAGCACACCTCCAGGGCACATTCCTGGTCATTGCTGCGTCCAGTGAGAGAGAGGTTAATCAGCAGGTGCAGAAAGACTGCCTTTCCCGCAACCTCCTGGTCAACGTGGCGGACGATCCGCGCGCGGGGAATTTTTTTGTGCCCGCGGTGGTCAGTAGGGGGCCTTTTAGCCTGGCCATTTCGACTGAGGGTAGAAGCCCGGCCTTTGCCCGGCGCTTGAGAGAGGAGCTGGAACACCAATTTGGCCCGGAATATGGTGAGTATCTTGAAGTGCTGGGCGAGTTAAGAGAACAGGTCAAAGCAAGGGTGAAGGAGCCGGCTTCACGGAGCAGGCTGTTCCAAGAAATTGCCGGTAAGCCGTGGTTTGATTATTTCCAGAACCACTCGCGTCGGCAATTTTTAGAAAAAGTGGAGGCACGAATCAGGCGATATTCCTTGTCCACCCATGAATACTAATATTTGACTCCTATTTTATCGCATGGTATAATTCTTTTAACTATTAGCTGGACTGGGTGAACTTGATTATTTCGGCTGCGCACAGGATTTTATCAAATGAAACTGCATCGAAAAAGGGAGTAAAACGGAGAAAAATATGCCGAAGTGGCGGAACCGGCAGACGCACGTGACTCAAAA
>PWWY01000117.1 GCA_003561325.1 Syntrophomonadaceae bacterium
CTTCGGCTAGTTTGCTCAACAAAAAGAATAAATGTGCAGGGAATCCGGGTCCTTTTAGAGAAATGTTTTTCCGACGGCCTGGCCGCGCACGAAGACTGCCGTGGCTTCTCACGGCCTTGACGGCGGCCGCGCAGCGAAAAAGGAAATCTTGGGTGTGGGAGGGGACATTTTTGCACGGACAGCATGAATTGAAAATTTTTTCCGGGACAGCAAACCGCTCACTGGCACAGGAAGTGGCGGACCATGTCAAGCAACCGCTCGGGACTGCAGAAATTGAACGTTTCAGCGACGGGGAGATCTCCGTGTATATCGGAGAAAGCGTGCGGGGGGCCGATGTTTTTCTGATCCAGCCCCTCAGCTACCCGGCCAATGAGAACCTGATGGAGTTGTTAATTTTTATAGATGCCTTGAAGCGGGCTTCGGCCCAGCGGATCAACGTGGTCATTCCCTACTACGCCTACGCCCGCCAGGACCGCAAAATGCGGGCCCGCGATCCCATCACGGCCAAGCTGGTGGCGGATTTGCTCAGCAGGGCCGGCGCCGAGCGCGTGATCACCATGGACCTGCATGCGGGGCAGATCCAGGGGTTTTTTGATATCCCCGTGGACCATCTCCTGGGCATGCCCATCCTGGCCCGGTATTTCCTGCAGAAGCAGATCCCGGACGGGATCGTGGTGACCCCGGACCTGGGGGGTGTGACCCGCGCCAGGGAGATGTCGGAACGCCTGCAGATGCCCCTGGCGATTATCGACAAGCGCCGTCCCAAGCCCAACGTTTCCGAAGTCATGAACGTGATCGGGGATATCCAGGGCAAAGAGGCCATTATCATCGACGATCTCATCGACACCGCCGGCACCGTTGTCCAGGGGGTGGAAGAACTGCTTTCCCGGGGGGCAAAAGCGGTCTACGCCTGCTGCACCCATGCGGTTCTCTCGGGACCTGCCCGGGAGCGCATCGCCGGCTCACCGCTGCAGGAGCTGGTCGTCACCAACACCATTCCCCTGAACCACCAGCAGGCGCATGACAAGATTGTTGTCTTATCCGTGGCGCCTCTCATCGGCGATGCCATTTTGCGTATCCACGATAACCGCTCCGTTAGCGAGCTCTTTGATTGATCGGGAGAGAAAGGCAAAAAGGGGTTTGACAACGGGCCGGTTTAGTATTACTCTTATACAGGGAAAATACCTGCAGGCGAAGACATCGGCCTTGCCCCGGCCTGCTTACAGGGGGACAGAATCACGCGATTTCCTGTGCTGGCCCGGCAAAGGCCTGCTTTTCCTGCGGATCTGATCTTTTCCACTTGTTTTAAGGAGGTGCTTTTGGCCCTGGTGGGGCCAAAGGAAAAAAATGGATAGAGTTAAACTGGAAGCGCTTCCCCGGGAACGGGGAAGCAGAGGAGAACTGCGCAAGTTGCGAGAAGAGGGGTATGTCCCCGTGATTGTTTACGGCAGGGGTTCCGATCCCTCGCTCATTGCCGTGGACAGCATTGAGCTCCACCGGGCTTTGAACACGCCTGCCGGGGCCAATGTGCTGCTGGACCTGGATATCAAGGGTAGCGACGGCGGAAACACGGAAACGGTGATGATCCGGGAGCTGCAGCGGCACCCCATCAAGAAAGACCTGCTCTTGCACGCCGACATGATCCGCATTTCCATGAAGGATAAACTGGAAGTGAATGTACCCCTGCACTTTTTCGGCGAACCGGCCGGGGCGAAAGACGGTGGCGTACTGCAGATCCAGCTGCGGGAGGTCTCCATTCTCTGCCTGCCTGCCGATATACCCGAGTATATCGACGTGCCCGTTGATGAGATGGGGGTGGGAGATGTTCTCACGGTGGGTGATCTTTCCCTTTCCGCAGAGATTGAAATGCTGGAAGACCCCGCCGAAGCCATCGCTTCCCTCTTGATCCCCGAGGAAGAACCCGAAGAAGTCGAAGTCGGCGAAGAACTGGAAGAAGGCGAAGAAGCGGCGGCCGAGGAAGGCGAAGAAGAAAGCGGGGAGTAAATCCCCGGCGAAAAAGGCTTTTGCGTCCAAGGGCACGGCGGTCCTTACCAGGGAACCGCGGCAGAAACTGGAGAGACGATTCCCAGGAAATTGGAAGGCACCGCTTTGACGGTGTCTCCCCGCTAACCGGGGAGTTGGTGCGCCTCCCGGCCGGTCCGGGAGCAGGGATCACGGCACCAGTACCCGGTTTTTCGATCCTTGATCCCCACGCGGGATTTCCCGGGCGGCAGGATCAGAGCCTGCCTGGGATGAGAATGAGGTGGCCTGCTTGTTTTTGATTGTTGGCCTGGGCAATCCCGGGATCAAATACGCCCTGACCCGCCACAACGTGGGCTTTTGGGTCATTGATGAGCTGGCTGCGCGCCACGGCTGCCCCCTGGAAAAGGTCAAGTTCCAGGCTTATTATGCCGTGGGTCATGTGGCCGGAAACCGGGCGATCCTGGCCAAACCCCTGACCTACATGAACCGCAGCGGGATCGCCGTGGGCGAGCTGGTGCGGTATTATGACGTTTCCCTGGAGAGACTGCTGGTCATCTACGATGATATGGATCTCCCGGTCGGGCGGCTGCGCCTGCGTCCGGGGGGAGGCAGCGGGGGCCACCGGGGCATGGCTTCCGTGCTCTCGCGACTGGGAATGACCGAGATACCCCGGCTGCGGCTGGGGATCGGCCGCCAGTCACCGGCGGGCGAGGATCGGGCCGTGGAGCACGTGCTCTCGCGCTTTTTCCCGGATGAGGAAGCCGCGGTGCACCAGGCCGTGGCGCTGGCGGCCGATGCCGTGGAAGTCTTTCTCTCCCGGGGCCTGGAAGAAGCGATGAATCGCTTCAACGCCAAAACCACGCCGGAAACGCCCGGAGAAGCCCCTGCAGCAGAAGATCGTGAAAATAGGGATTGATCTGTTCGCGTTGCTGTGCTATAATTTAGCCATTCACAAGATCGGGGCCCGTCCCCGGACCGCAAAAAGCGTGGAAAGAGGAAAGTAGTGCGGATTGCTTGCCCCAGAGAGATAGGGCCCTGGCTGAGAGCCCTGTTGGACAGAGCATCCGCGTGAAGTTCCCTCTGGAGCTGCAGGCTGAAACCCCGGGAAAAACCGTTTTCCGGGGATAAGTAGGCTGAGCCGGGCTTTTCACCCGTTACCCTCGAAACGGAATCGGATGGCGCTTGGGGCCTCCCGTTCCTGCTAATAAGTGGGCCTGTCTGCGCACAGGTCAACTGGGGTGGTACCGCGGAAGCAGCTTCCTGTCCCCGGACAGGAAGTTTTCTTATTTTCGAGGCTTACACTTTCGTCCCCGGACGAGTGTGGGCCTCTTTTTATGCTGCGGGTCATCTAATGCAGCGCCAAAATATCACGGAGGAGGAAACAGACGGTGATTGTTGTGATGAAGCTGGAAGCGACCCCGGAACAGATTGCGGCAGTGGAAAAAAGGCTGGAGGCCATGGGCTACAGCTCCCATCTCATCCAGGGGGTGGAGCGCATTGTGATCGGGGCCGTGGGCGACAAAAAACACGAGGGGGCCTCATCCCTGTCCCTGCTGCCCGGCGTGGAGAAGCTTGTGCCGGTGATGGCTCCCTACAAACTGGTCAGCCGGGAGGTAAAAAGTGAAAAGAGCCGGGTGGACCTGGGCTGCGGCGTAGTCTTCGGCGGGGAAGAAGTGGTGGTGATGGCCGGCCCCTGTGCCGTGGAAGACGAGGCGGGGCTTTTCGAAGTGGCCGAGAAGGTGGCGGCCGCTGGAGGAAAAGTGCTGCGGGGCGGCGCGTTCAAACCCCGCACCTCCCCCTACAGTTTCCAGGGGTTGGAAGAAGACGGCTTGAAGTTGCTGGCCGAGGCACGGGAACAGACGGGGTTGAAGATCGTCACGGAAGTGATCAATCCCCAGGACGTGGAGCTGCTTTCCGCCTATGCGGACCTGATCCAGGTGGGCGCCCGCAATATGCAAAACTTTGCCCTGCTGCGGGAGCTGGGCCGCCAGCCCCGCCCGGTGCTCTTGAAGCGCGGGCTCTCGGCAACCATCGAGGAGTGGCTCATGGCGGCCGAGTACATTCTGGCCGAGGGAAACTACAACGTGATCCTCTGTGAGCGGGGGATCCGCACCTTCGAGAGCTATACCCGCAACACCCTGGATATCAGCGCCGTGCCCCTGGTGAACCGCTTGAGCCATCTTCCCGTGGTGGTGGATCCCAGCCACAGCAGCGGCGACCGCGAACTGGTGCCGGCTCTCTCCAAGGCGTCTGTGGCAGCCGGGGCCGATGGGCTGCTGATCGAGGTGCACCCCCGGCCGGAGCTGGCCATGTGTGACGGGCCCCAGTCCTTGACGCCGGAGGACTTTGCCCGGCTAATGCAGGAGCTGCACGTCCTGGCCGGGGTCTGCGGCCGGACCGTCCGCGCCCCTGTTCCCGAAGGAGCTACCAGGGGAGAATAAGAAGGTGAGGGTAAACGTTATGCAGAAAATATTGGGATACCTGGGGCCCCGCGGGACTTTTTCCGAAGAGGTGGCCATGGAGTACGGGCGGGGAAAAAACCTTTTGCTGCGGCCCTTGCTCTCCATCGAAGGGGTGATCCAGGCCGTGGACAAAGGGCAGGTTGACCTGGGTATCGTTCCCGTGGAGAATTCCCTGGAGGGATCCGTGAACCTGACCCTGGACCTGTTATCCGGTGATCACGCGGTGAAAATCTGTGGGGAACGGCTGCACCGGGTGAGGCAGCACCTGCTGGCGCTGCCCGGCCAGGAGGACCAGGCGATCAAGGAGGTCTACTCCCATCCCCAGGCCCTGGCCCAGTGTCGGAGATTTATCGAGGCCGCCTTTCCCGGTATTGCCTGCCTGGAGACGGCCAGCACTGCGGAGGCGGCCAGGCAGGTCGCGGGGCAGCCGGGCAAAGGGGTGATCGCTTCCCGGAAGGCGGCCGGCCTCTACGGCCTGGCAATCATGGTAGAAAACATCCAGGATGAAGCGAACAACATCACCCGGTTTCTCCTGCTGGCC
>PWWY01000055.1 GCA_003561325.1 Syntrophomonadaceae bacterium
ATCTCCAAAGGCTTGCCGACAATCGACCCCACGGTCTTCCGGGGATTTAGGGAAGCATAAGGGTCTTGAAAGATGATCTGGATATCGCGGCGAAAATCATGAAGTTCTGCTTTTGTATAGTCAAGAATATTGTTCCCTTCAAACAAGACACTGCCTGCTGTTGGCTCTATCAGGCGCATGATCAGCCTTCCCGTGGTGGTCTTACCGCAGCCCGATTCACCTACCAGGCCAAAGGTTTCTTTTTCAGCTATGTTAAAGGTAACCCCGTCAACGGCTTTGACGTGTCCGATGACCTTGGAAAATATCCCTCCGTACAAAGGGAACCATTTTCTCAGATCCGTAACCTGCACCAGGTTCTTCCCGGGAGCCTGTGGTTGATTTTTCATTGTCACTCCATCTCTCCCCCCTTCGATTCGTGCAACCAACAGCATGCTTTGTGGTTTTCTCGCACAGTCAGGAGAGGAGGTTCTTCCGTCTTGCACTTCTCAAAGGCAGCATAGCACCGATCATGAAAACGGCAACCCGATGGAAAAGACAAAGGATCCGGTACATTCCCGGGAATAACATAGAGCTTTTTCTTGTAGTCTTTTACGTCGGGTACAGACTTCAGCAGGCTTTCCGTATATGGGTGAAGGGGGTTGCCGAAAAGTTCTTGTGAAAAAGCTTCCTCCACGATCTTTCCGGCATACATAACAATAATCCGTTCCGCCATCTCTGCAATAACGCCCAGATCATGGGTGATAAAGATAATCGACATGCCCAAGCGCTCTTTGAGGTCTTTCATTAAGGTCAGGATCTGGGCTTGAATAGTCACATCCAACGCTGTTGTCGGTTCATCAGCGATGAGAAGCTTTGGATTGCAGGCCAAGGCCATGGCAATCATGACTCGCTGCCGCATGCCTCCCGACAAATGATGAGGATATTCTTTAATGCGCCTCTCCGGCATAGGAATTCCGACCAGCTTAACCATCTCTACTGCCTTGGCCAGGGCTTTTTTCTTCGACAAACCTTGGTGAATCTGGTATATTTCCCCGACTTGGTCGCCTATGGTAAAAACAGGGTTTAAGCAGGTCATGGGCTCTTGGAAGACCATGGAAATCTGATCGCCACGAATACGGAGCATTTCCGATTCCCGCTTTTTAAGCAGGTCTGATCCATCAAAGATGATCTCCCCAAAAACAATCTTCCCGGGGGGCCTGGGCACCAACTGCATGATGCTCAGGGAGGTTACACTTTTACCACAACCGGACTCTCCCACGATACCCAGGGTCTCTCCTCGATTTACATGAAAGGAAACACCGTCAACAGCCCGGGATATGCCTTCAGGAGGGTAGAAATACGTTTTCAAGTTCTTGACTTCCAGCAGTTTCGACACTGCATTCATAGTACCACCTGCCTCATTATTCCCAGACGTGCCTGACTCGTAGGATTTACTTGCGTAAGCGGGGATCAAAAACATCGCGCAATCCTTCTCCCAAAAGGTTTAAGCTCAAAACAGTGAAAAGGATGCCCATGCCCGGAAAAACGGGCAGCCACCAGGCAACTTGTAAGTAATCTCGGCTTGCCGCAATCATGGAACCCCAGGCGGGAATATGGGGACTTACGCCAAGGCCTAAAAAACTAAGGGTTGCTTCCATCAGGATCACAATACCCATTCGCAAAGTTGCCAGCACGATTAGGGTATGCGTGATATTGGGCAGTATCTCCACAAACATGATACCCCATGCATTGCGTCCAATAGCCCAGGCTGATTCAACATAAGCCTTCTCTCGCTCTGCCAAAACCTCGCCCCGCACAAGGCGGAAAAAAGGAACCCAGCCTTTTAATGATATGGCAAAAATCAAATTCCAGGTGCCTGGACCCAGCACTCCCATCACCAGAATAAGGAAAAGAAGCAGAGGAAAAGCCATCAGCCAATCCACGAAGCGCGATATGATATCATCAAATTTACCTCGAAAAAAACCGGCGCAAAGGCCCAATGCTCCTCCCGCTACCATGGAAATAAAAACAGAGCTAAATCCAACTATCAGGGAGATTCGCGCCCCATACAGCACCCGGGTTAACAAGTCACGCCCCAGCATATCCGTGCCCAGGGGATAACCTTCTTCCACGAGAGGACTCCATAATCCAGGCCTCAGCCGCATCATTAAATCGCCCCGCGTTGGATCATGGGGGGTTAGTAAAGGAGCAAAAAGAGCCATAAATACAACGATGACAATGACGATTAAACCAAAAACCGCCGTGGGATTGCGAAACAAGCGCAGGAAATTTTTCTTCAATAGATATCAAGTCCTTTACCCGGGCTACCAGCGGATGCGGGGGTCCACGATTGAATATGCAATATCGACGAGTAAATTGATCAAAACAAACACCAGGGCAAAAAAGATTACTCCCGCCTGCACAACGGGGTAATCCCGGGCAAAAATACTACCCACGATTAACGTGCCCAGGCCGGGCCAGGAAAAAATGGTTTCTATTACAATATTGCCGCCGAGAAGGGTGCCGGCCTCTAAACCGGCCACTGTAATCATGGGAATCAAGGCATTACGTAAGGCATGGCGCAGGATAACCCTTCTTTTTTTAAGGCCCTTGCTGCGGGCCACAGTAATGTAGTCCTGGCTGAGGACTTCCAGCATGCTGGAACGCAATATGCGGGCAACGATGGCGCTATAGGCCATCCCCAAGGAAATTGACGGAAGAACCAGGTGGCGCAGTGCCGTGGTCAAGGCTTTCCAGTTTAAGGTCAGGATAGAGTCGACAATTAACAGCCCGGTAATATTTTCAGGGTACATACCATACACCGAGCGGCTCATGGTGGGCAGCCAACCCAATGAGACAGAAAAAATGAGCACTAAAATAATGGCAAACCAGAAGGGCGGCATGGATACTCCCAGAAAATTAACCCCCATGATCAAACGGTCCACCAGGGAATTGTGTTTAACCGCCGCAATGATACCGATGGGAATGCCGACGGCGAAAGAAATGAACATGGCAAACAAAGCCAGCTCAACGGAAGCGGGAAACCGCTGTTTGATCAAATCCCATACTGGCCGATTCATATAAAAGGAATAGCCGAGATCGCCTTTTACAATCCCGTCGGCAAAGTCATAGAGCTGGACATGAAATGGTTTATCCAGCCCCAGCTGCCTGGTCATTCGATCAATATCTTCCTGGGTGATATCTTCTTGCCCGATGAGCATCAAATCAACAGGATCTCCCGGCGATATTCGAAGGAGAATAAAGGTGAACAGTGTGATAAAAACAAGCACACCGATTAAATAGAACAGCCTTTTAACAAGGTAGCGTAAAGACATCCGCTGACCACATCCTTGTTCGATTGAAAAAAATGAAACAAAAAGCCGGAACAGAATTGAGAAGAGGCCTAAAAGACCGGCATGTTAATTGCGGGAATATCCCTTGAAAGAACCGGGTTCAAGAAATCTTACACTTCCACAGGATAAGCTCCTTATCCTTTCTACGGGGCGGCCAGAAAGGCCGCCCCGTAGAATCCACCACCTATTTCTTGTCAACGTGGAGAAGGTACGTGCGATCCTGGAAGTGGGGCATATAGTTAACAACATTGCTTCTCGTAGCCTCGACAAGTTCTGGAACATGCAACTGAATAAAAGGCAGGTCCTCCATAAGCAGCTGATGGGCTTCAAAAAGCAGCTCGTCCCTTTCTTGGGACTCTGGCAACGCCCGTGCGCTGCTAATGAGCTCATCAAAAGCAGGATTGGAGTAATGGCTGTAATTTAAGGGTTCACCGGTATAAGCCCATTCGAATAAGCTGGAAGGATCCCTCAGGCTGTTTCCAATGGCATAAAAATAGGCATCCCGCTGAAGCGGAGCGGTTCTCATAAGCTCGATGATGACCGGCTCCTCCCAAACACGCACGGATGTTTCTATTCCAACATCGGTGAGCATCTGAGCAACAGCCTGGGCCTGATTAACGAACTCTGGAATTGTATCGAGGACCAGGGTGATGTCTGTTGCCCCGGCTTCCGCCAGCAGCGCCTTGGCCCTCTCAGGATCATATTCAAAGGGTTCCAGCTTAAAATGATATTCCTCGAAGGATGAACCTCCTACTGGGGGAAGATTTGGCACACCCGCCGATACGTGTGAGTATCCCAAGTAAAGCTGCTGGACGAGCGCATCGTAGTCAATAGCATGGGCCACTGCCCGGCGCACGAGTACATTATCGAAGGGAGGGCGAGTGGTATTTAAAGCGATCCTCACCAGCCTTGTCCCGGGACCGCTGACCACGTTGATATCGGGGTTGGCCTCCAATATGGGAATATTGTCCAGAGGCACCCTTTGGATGATATCGACCTCCCCGGCCAGTAAAGCGGCAACTCGGGTTGTGGCTTCAGGTATAAATTTTATAATAAGCCTATCAACTGCCGGCACTCGATCAACATCCCCAGGATATTCCGGGTTTCCACCCCAATAATCTTCATAGCGTTCCAAAACAACTTGCGTGCTTAAATCTCCTTCAACAAATTTAAAGGGTCCACAGCCGACAGGGTTTTGAATATATGCCTCGGCCCCAACTTCTTCGAAATAGTTTTTGGGCATAATCTTCCCAAAAATCCAGCGGCTCTCCGCGGTAGGATCTTCTGTTTTGAAATTTGCCTGAACGGTGTAATCATCGATCTTTTCCACTGATTCCAGCTGCCCAAACAAACCCTGTCTGGGCGAAGTTTCTCCCTCCATGCCTCCTTCTTCAAATAAACGCTTATAGCTGAATACAACATCATCTGCCGTCACAGGATCACCGTTGTGAAACGTTATGCCCTCTCGTATTTTAATTTCATAGGTGACAGGGTCAATTTGCGTAATCGATTCTGCAACGCTGGGCAGTTGCCGCCCGTCAGGATGGGACATGGTAAGCCCATCGGTCCAGTGAATGACAACAGATGTTACATGACGGCTCCTGTGGTTTGCGGGATCAAATGTAACAGGTATCCCATGCAGACCAAAA
>PWWY01000021.1 GCA_003561325.1 Syntrophomonadaceae bacterium
CCGAGGACGCCCAATTTGACGTCAACGATCGCTTCCTCGGCTCTACGGTGGTAACCCGTGATCTGGCCGCGGGCGAATCCTACCAGAACACCATCAACGTCACCTTCCCCGCCGTCGGTGAGGGGGCCTACTACCTGATCCTGGTCGCGAATGACGAATGGCAGGTTCTCGAGCTGCACCGCCTGAACAACGAACATGCGTCATCGATCACGGCCCAGGTGCCGGCGCTGGCGGAGGGAGTGGACTACATTGCCTCATACAGCGCGGGACGGGTGGAGCAGTATTACCGCGCCAGCGCTACGGGCAGCCGCAACCTTCTGTTGAACCTCGCTAATGCGGCTCCTGGCCTCGAGGTCTACGTGCGCTACAATGCCCTGCCTACCCGGGGCGTGTACGATTACCGCCTCACCGGGGAAAGGCTGGTCATACCCGCCGCCACCGACGGGGACTGGTACGTCTTGGTCTACGGCAACATGGGGCAGGCGGGGCACTACACCTTGCGCTACGAGATGAAGCACGTGGTTCTGACGGACAGCTCTCCATCGCGCCACGGCACGGTTACCGATCTGGAATTGACGCTCACTGGGGCTGGATTCTTTCATCCTCTAGAGGTGATGCTGGTTTCCGCGACGGCATCTATCTACGACGCGGCCGAGGTGGAGATCAATTCTTATGGGCAGGCGGTGGCCAGCTTCCCGGTAGGGAGTGTCCCTGCCGGCACCTACACGGTGCGGGTCTCCCGCCATGGGGAAACATCCGAGTTGGTCGACGCGCTGGAGATCATCGAAGGCGGCGAAGCCAAGCTGGAAACCAACCTGATTCTGCCCGCCAGTGTCGGTTACAATGCGCTGGCCACCATGTACGTGGAATACGCCAACACCGGCGATGCCTCCATGCCCGCGCCCCTGCTGATACTGACCGGGGTGCAGAATGAACGGCAGGACGCGATTCTGACCCTGGAGCACCATAATCTGAGCCGCGGCTTCTGGGCGAGCGGCATGCCCCAGGGGTTTGCCAGTTCCGTGCAGTTCCTGGCCTCGGGCGACATCCCCGGAGTGCTCCAGCCCGGCGAGTCGGGGCGCGTGCCTGTGTATTATGCGGGCTGGCTGCGCCCCTGGGACACGAGCGCAGGACGACCGCCCATTGACTGGGAACTGTCGGTGCTCATGGCTGACGACGAGACTCCAGCGGATTGGGCAGCGCTGAAAGCTGAGATGAAGCCGGACTACGTTCGCACGGATGCCTGGGATGTCCTCTGGGACAACTTCACCGATCTGGCCGGCAACACCTGGGGCAATTATGTCAATATGCTCAGTAGAAACGCACTCTACCTCCACGGACAGGGCCAGCGCGTGGAGATCGTCGATTCGCTGCTGGCGTTCAGTTTCCGCCTGGCCGACGGGCTGAGTCCCGTGTCCGTATTGGCAGGGGGCGTGGATGCCGCCGTCGAAGGGCCTGGTCTACACATCGTCTTCGAGCGGCTCTACTTGCAGCCCATCTCACGTCGCTTTGAGACCGGCGATCTGGGACGCGGCTGGACGCACAATTGGCATCAGCCGCTGAGCGTAGCGGCTGACGGCACCGTGACCATAAGCGACATGACCGGCACGCCGCGCATCTTCCAGCCGGACAGTCGCTACACCGGGGGGTATCTGGCCCAGGCCGGGGACGAGGGCGACTTGCGCGCTGCTGACGGCGGGTTCCGCCTGACCGAAGCCGATGGCCTGGTCCAGTTTTACCAGGACGGTAAGCTCCAGTACCTTGAGGACACCAACGGCAATCGCATCACCTGCACGTACGCCGGCGATCGGCTGACCGGCCTGAGCCATTCGTCGGGCGGGTTCCTGCAGTTCGCCTACACCGCAGCCGGGTACATCGCCTCGGTCACCGATCATCACGGACGGACGACTCAATACACGTATGATGGCGAATACTTGACATCGGTACAAGCATACGATGAACGCACCGTCACCTATGCCTACAATACCTCCGCCGGGGCCGCGCAGCACGCGCTGACCACCATCGTCCAGCCCGACGGCGTCACCCGTGCTTTCACCTACGATGAACGTGGTCGCCTGGCTAGCGTTTATCGCAACGCGGGGGAAGAAATGATCACTTTCGCCTATGCCGGGGGGCGCGTGAGTGTGACCGACACGCTGAACAACACCAGCCGCTTCTTCTTCGACTCCTGGAACCGACTGGTCAAGGCCGAGAACGCCCTGGGCGAAGCCGTGCAATTGGGTTTTGACGAGCTGGGCAACCTGACCACTGTAACCGACCCTGACGGCATGAGCGCAACCTTCGCCTACGACCGTCGGGGCAATCTCACCGAGGTCACGGACGCGATGCGCAACACCACGCGGTATGCCTATCACCGCGCGCACAGTCGCCTGGCGGCCGTGACTGATGCCGAGGGCAACCGGACAAATTACGCCTACGATGATCGGGGCAATATGACCGCGATCACCTATCCTGACGGCAGTGCGGAAGGATGGAGCTATGATGCCCAAGGCAACCCCACTGTCTGGACCAACCGGCGGGGTAATCCCATCAGCTACAGTTACGACGACGCCGGACGCCTCACCGGCAAGACCTACGCGGATGCCTCCAGCGTGACCTACAGCTACGACGAACGCGGCAATCTTGACGAGGCGGTGGACGCTTACGGGACGACGGATTTCAGCTACGACGTGCACGACTATCTGACCCGCATCGACTATCCCGAAGACCGCTGGCTGGCCTTTACCTACGATGTAGCCGGACGCCGCGCCACCAGCACGGATCACCTCGGCTATCAGATCACCTATCATTACGACGCAGCCGGACGCCTGAGCCGCGTCTCCGATAGCGATGAGGACCTCGTGGAGTACGCCTACGACGAGCTGGGGCGTGTATCGCGCAAGACGCTCGGCAACGGCGTCTACACCACCTACGCCTACGACGCCGCCGGACGGCTGCAGAGCCTGATCAACTACGCCCCGGATGATACGGAACTCTCCCGCTTCGTCTATACCTACGACCGGCGCGGGCGGCGCATAGCGATGCAGACCCATTATGGCCTGTGGACCTACGAGTATAACGATGTGGGGCAACTGACGCGGGCGACACTGGGCTCCACCGATCCAGAGATTGCCGACCAGGACCTGGTCTATGAGTACGACGCCCTCGGCAACCGCGTGCGGACGATGATCAACGGCGTGGAACAAGAATACGACGCCAACAACTTGAACCAGTACACCACCGCCGGTGACCGCACCTACACGTACGATCTGGACGGCAATCTGATCCAGGAGGACGGCCCGGACGGCGTGACCATCTACACCTACAACGACGAGAACCGGCTGGTCGGCGTCGCGCGGGGCGGGGATACCTGGGCGTATACCTACGACGCCTTGGGCCACCGGGTGGCCGTCGATGAGAACGGGGCCGTGACCCACTACGTCATCGACCCCATCGGCCTGGGCAACTTGGTGGGCGAGTACGCCGCCGACGGTAGCCTGCTGGCCCGCTACACTCACGGCGGCGGGCTGCTCAATCGCTGGTCCGAAAGCGATAGCACGAGTTACTACACCTTCGATCCCGTGGGCAGCGTCAGTGAGTTGACCGGCGCGGCGGGCGCCGCACAGAACTCCTATGCCTACCGGCCCTTTGGCGAGATGTTGCGGCACAACGGGATCATTCCTAACCCCTTCCAGTTCATAGGACAGATGGGCGTTATGGTGGACGCAACCGGGCTGAGCTATATGCGCGCCAGGTTCTACACTGCAGAGCTGGGACGCTTCATGGCTGTGGATCCTCTGGGCATTGTTGCCGGGGACGTAAACCTCTACCGTTATGCCTTCAACTATCCCTTGGCCCTGGTTGATCCTGCTGGATTGATGAGTGTCTGCAAGACAACTGGCGGCGCCCTGGATGTATACGGCGGCGTGAAGAAGGTAACCCTTGGCGCCAAACTGGTGAAACTGGGGATTCTGGCGGCCCCGTGGACAGGTGGCGCATCACTAATAGTGAGTGGCGTCGGTGGCGGGATCATGGTTTGGGGAACCAAAGACGTCGTCACTGGCGTACAGACCACTTATGAAGGCGTCACTGGGGAAGGGACTACAGGCCCACACGAACAAGTAGGCAAGCCTTTTGGCGCAGACACGCCTTTGGGGTTCATCGACGAAGACCAGTTGAAATCTGGTCTAACGTTGTCACCCAGGGCATTCGGCAAAGGTCTGGGCAAAGATGTGGCAATCAGAGCAGGGGTGGGTACATTCTGTGCCTGGGAAAGCTCTAGAGTTCGCCCTCCCACTCCCACGCCGGACGGGCTCCCTAGCGCCGTTGGTTCTACCCGCGTCGTCGCATCCTGGGACCCCAACGAGAAGATCAGCGTGGCCGGATTCGGTGAGGGCAACTACGTCAAATCCGATACCTTGCTGACCTACCGCATCGACTTCGAGAACTACGAATCGGCCACGGCCCCGGCCCAGATCGTCACCATCCGCGACCCGCTTTCAGCGAACCTGGACTGGTCCTCCCTGGAACTGGGCGAGATCGGCTTTGGCGATGTCCTGATTGCGGTACCCGCGGGACTCCAGTACTACGAGACCGTGGTCGACTACGCCTACACCGACGATGAGTACGATTTCGAGATCGAAGTCCACGTGGAGGCCTACCTGGAGGACGGCCAACTCTACTTCAACTTCTTCTCCTATGACCCCGACACCGGTCTACCGCCCCCCGTGGACATCGGCTTCCTGATGCCTGAGACCGATCCCGAAACCGGGCGCGGTCAGGGGTATGTCAGCTACCTGATCCGGCCCAAGCCGGGGCTGGCCAGTGGCACGGCCATCCGCAACATCGCCACCATCCAGTTCGACTTCAGCCTGGAGATCGACACCAACCAGGTGGACCCGCTGGACAAGTCCAAGGGGACAGACCCGGACAAAGAGGCGCTGGTCACCTTCGACGCCCTCC
>PWWY01000045.1 GCA_003561325.1 Syntrophomonadaceae bacterium
CAATCCACCATGTGTTCCAGCAGCCTGGGACCGGCAATTGTTCCTTCCTTGGTGACATGTCCGACAATAAAAAAAACGATCTGTGAGCTCTTTGCCAGTTGAAGCAGCGAGGCCGTCACTTCCCGAACCTGCACTACGCTTCCCGGGACACCTCCCAGTTCGCTCTTTTGCACCGTTTGAATGGAATCTAAAATGACCACAGCGGGTTTGGTTTGATCCAGCTGCCCTGCAATCCTGTCGTAGTCTGTTTCCGCCAGAACATCCAAGGGGACCCGGGCATTTCCCAGGCGTTCTGCGCGCATTTTGACCTGCTGCAGGGACTCTTCCCCCGTCACGTAAAGGACCCGGCATCCCCTGGCAGCCATGCCCACTGCTGCCTGCAAGAGTAGAGTGGATTTCCCGATACCCGGATCTCCACCAACCAGGATAACGGAACCCGGCACGGCCCCTCCACCCAAAACCCGGTCCAGCTCATTTAAGCCGGTCAACATTCGCTGTTCCCCGGAAGAAGTGATCTGATCCAACGGCTGGATCGAAGCAGCTTCGCCCGGCCTGCGGGTTGAAACACCACCGCTTTTCGTAAGGGTTTTCTCCTGCATGGAGTTCCATCCCCTGCAGTCGGGACAATAACCCATCCATTTATATGCTTTGTAACCACATTCCTGGCAGACGTAATGTATCTTTTCTCGGGCCATAGCACGCTCCCGTTTTCGTTACTTCCCCCGGCTGGTCGCCGGATCAGGTAAACTTGGGTCCGGCAAATCTGAAGTCATCCCGGCGAAAAACTGAAGTCTCCCCAGGTTAACTGCATCCCAATGGCTGCCCATTTCCGGCGTCTCCAGGATCACAGGAAGCTCCCGGGGCCAGGGGTGGCTTAATATTCGCCGAAAACCCTCCCCACCGATCAGCCCCTCACCAATATGGGCATGTCGATCCCGATGAGAACCCCTGGGGGAATTCGCATCATTGGCATGAATGGCTTGAATGTTTTTCAGGTCGACGTGTGCATCCAACTCTGCCAGCGCTTTTTCAAAACCTTCATCCGTGGTCCAGTCATAGCCGGCTCCCCAGGCGTGGGCGGTATCCAGGCAAACCCCCAGGGGCACGCCGTTTCCAAGGGCCTTAAGAATCGTCCCAATGGAAATAAATGTGCCGCCAAGAGACGTTCCCGCACCGGCCGTGTTTTCCAGGAGAAGGCAGACCCGGGGCGGCCAATCCTTTAAAATATGGTCCAATGTTTTAATAAAAACATCCATTCCCTCTTTAAACCCCCGTCCTCCATGGCTGCCAATGTGCATCACTACATAGCTTGCCTGGAGATGGCTGGCACGAAGGGCCGTTTCCTGGAGCAGGCGCACTGATTTTTGAAAGACTTCCTCGTTAACAGCTGCCAGGTTAATCAAGTAGGCGGCATGAACGAGAAGGGGATTTATCCCTTCCTCTTTAACCTGTTCTCCTCTTCTGCGAAGTTCTTCTTCACTAAGCCGGGGCGGCGCCCAGCCCGTGGGGTTGCCCACAAATATTTGCAGTGCCTGGCAGCCAATACCGGCTGCCCGTTTCACATTTTTTGCAAAACCGCCCTTCTGGGGCATATGTATCCCGAATCTCATCAGTTCATCCACGCCTTTATGCTTCAGTTGGGTCCAGTGAAAACACCAGGACTGGAAAGATCTGCTCTAACCGGGTGAAATAAAAAAGAAGAGAGGAACCCGGGTCGTTCCTTGCTCTTCTTCATCATAACGATTCGCCGAAGAAAAGTCAATTTTTATCTTGTTTATCAAGCCTGCTTGGGAATAAATTCTTTTTCCCTGCTTGCTCTCAGCCACGAGATTTTCGACTAAACTTCAAAGCCATAATTTTTATTGCAGTTCTTCCATCACGATCTCGATGGCTCGCTCCAAGGCCGCGAAGACATCCTGGCTCAAGCCCACGCAAAAACGATTGCGCTTTTCAATTTCAATGCCGAGCACGACAATTTCTTCCGGCAGCTTGCGCTGGTTGGATTGTTCCCGCAGCTCAAAAACCGGGTAAAAATGATAGGCGTGAATCGTATTGGAAAGAATTTCCTTGATTTCTCCTTCTGCCCGGGTAAAGCGATGCACGGTTCCCACGCCGCTCTGCTCCGGGCAGGCATCGATAATAATCAACTTATCCGCCTCGGAGACAAGTTCGAGCAGCAGCTGCCCGGGATTACGCAGTTCCTTTATTTCTACGTTTTCCGGCAAAACATTATTCTTAAGCTTACGAACCACATGAATGCCTACGCCCTCATCGTAGGCCAGGAGGTTTCCGCAGCCAATTACCTTGATTTTCTTTTTCTCCACTACAAAAGGCCTCCCCATCTAATAATGGTTACGCAAAAAACAGAGAATATTCAAACGACGCGCGGCAAAAAAAGAGCGAAATTATATTAATTTTCTAAATTGAACCACTATTATTATACTATTACCTGGCGATCTCTGCAAGGATTTTTTCCATTGCGTCCCTGGGCGAATCGTGTTCGATAATCGGCCGACCAATAACCAGGTAATTGGCGCCGGCTTCAAGCGTCTGCCGGGGAGTTAAAACGCGAAGCTGATCATGGGTTGGTGCCCACAGGGGACGGACTCCTGCTGCTACAATAAGAAAGCCCTCTTCACAGTTTTTGCGAATATTGCTCGCCTCCCTGGGAGAAGCCACGACCCCGTCCAAGCCGCTCTCTTCACCCAGTAAGGCCAGCTTGAGCACATGTTGTTCCAGGTGGCGGTCAACGCCACAGTCGCCTCGCAGCATGCTTTCATTGAACGAAGAAAGAACCGTCACGCCGAGTACTTTGGGAACGGGAACACGACTTATTTCTGCCGTTTCCCGCACACGGTCAACGGTGGAACGCACCATATCTCTACCACCACTGAGATGAATATTAAACATGTCACCCCCCATGCGTGTAACCACTTCGGCCGTTGAAGCCACGGTATTGGGTATATCGTGAAATTTTAAATCCAGGAAAACCCGGACACCCATGTTTTTCAACCCATAAATAATCCGCTGACCACAGGACATGTACAGCCTCAAGCCAACCTTGAAGTAACCCAGGGGCGGTGAAAGGTGTCGGACCAGGTTATAAGCGTCCTCTTCAGCATCAACATCCAGGGCCACAATAATTTTCCCGGCAACGGTTTCTTTGTCGATCTTTTTCTGCCTTCCAAAAATCATTCTTTTTTCGTCAACACCTTTCTATCATCAATATCTCCCATGGGCCAGTCCCGTCAAAACGGCCGGACTGTTCAGCCCCTTGTTTTCCAAGTACGACTGCAAGTCCGCAATAAGTCGGGGAATGGTGTCCGGGGCAACAAAATTGCCGGCACCCACGGCAACCGCGGAAGCTCCCGCCATAAAAAACTCCAGGGCATCCTGCAGGCTTGTGACTCCACCCATCCCGATCAGGGGCAGCCCGGTTGCCTGGAAGACTTCGTAGACCATGCGGACCGCCACGGGGCGTATGGCCGGGCCAGAGAGCCCGCCGGTCAAATTGCCCAGCAGAGGCGTAGCGGTGTGCGTGTCAATGACCATTCCTTTGATGGTGTTGATCAGCGATAAGATATCCGCCCCGCTTCTTTCTGCAGCCCGGGCAATCTCACCGATGTCCGTCACGTTGGGGGAGAGTTTTACAATCAAAGGCATTCTGCAAACCCTCTTCACTTTTTCAACCAGTCCGGACAGCACCACAGGGGATGTTCCAAAAGCCATACCGCCTTCTTTTACGTTGGGACAGGAAACATTCAACTCCAGGGCAAGGATGCCGGGAGCCTCCTGGAGCTCCCTGGCCAGGGTGACAAAGTCATTTTCTTCAGCACCATTGATGTTCACGATGACAGGAATTCCCTGCTGGTTCAAACGCGGCAGTTCCCTGGCTAAAAAGCTGTCCAACCCGGGATTCTGCAGCCCAATCGCGTTCAGCATCCCCGCCGGCGTTTCCACTACCCGGGGAGGTTTATTGCCCTTTTGTGGTTTTAATGTCAGTCCCTTCACGACCAGGGCTCCCAGGACCTTCAAATCCATGATATCGGCATATTCTTCACCAAACCCAAAGGTTCCAGAGGCCGCCATAAAGGGGTTTTTCAGTACCAGGGAACCCAGCTCAATTTGAAGCGTTTGCATGGAACTCCACCACCTTGTGGGCTTCAAATACGGGGCCTTCCCGGCAAACCCGCAAAAAATTTGTCGCTCCAGTCTCCTCCGCAATTTCCACCGCGCAACCCTGGCAAGCTCCCGTACCGCAGGCCATTCTTTCTTCTAAAGAAAACTGCATGGGAACTTTCCACGCCGCGTTTAAGCGTACCAGCTCTTGGAGCATGGCTTGCGGCCCGCAGGCCATGATCTGCCCCGGCTTTTTGCCCTGGAGAATATCGCGGTTCACTGCCGCGGTTACTCGACCGCTAAATCCTTTACTGCCATCCTCCGTGGCATCAATCTGCTCTATCGCTGTGGGTAGCCAGGCATGCAGGGAGACCCGCTCTGCTGCCGAGGCTGTCCCGTAGTAGTAACGCACAGGTTGATTCTGCTTCGACAAGGCCTGGGCCAGGAAAATAAGCGGGGCAGCGCCAATGCCGCCGGCTACCAGGAAGTAAGGGGCTTCCCCGGGAATAAATCCCGAGCCCAGCGGTCCCAGGCAATCCAGGGTTTGGCCTTCCTGGATCCTCTGCAGCAAGCGCGTTCCTTCTCCAACTACTTGAATCAAGAGTCGAAACACGCCCTCTGCAGGGTCAGCTGCCGCGATACTGAAAGGCCTCCGCAGGAACGGATCGTAACCCGCCGACAGACGGACATGCACAAATTGCCCCGGTGTACAGTGGCTGGCGATCTTCTCTTCATGCAAGGAAAGGGTAAAGCAGTTTTGGGCCACCGTTTCCTTTTTCCGAACGTGTGCTGTTGTCAAAAACAATCCATTTTTCTCCTTGTATAATAGATTCCAGTCAACGCTCGCTGCTTGCAGGTCATCTATTGGCCGGGGCGATGATTCTAAAAATATTTCTCATCCTGACGGTCCAGCCTGACCTTGAACATTTCAGCCAGCGGGGGGAAATCTGCACTTACCCCTTTCACCCGACCTCGAAACATTTTGATCTCACCGTTAACCATGGTCATCACGGGAGATCCACAGAGCTTCCATCCCTGGAAAGGGGTGTTTTTCCCCTGTGAAAAAAAGGCGTTTTTTTCCACCGACCAGTTGTGCTGCGGGTCCACTACGACCAGGTCTGCAGTCGCTCCCGGTGACAGAGTGCCCCCTGGAATATTTAAACGCCGGGCCGGATGAAGTGACATGGCCCGCACCAGGGCCTCTAACGTTAGAAGTCCTTTTTTCACCAGGAACGTATAGAGGAGCGCAAAAGAAGTTTCCAGGCCGACGACACCAAAGGGTGCCTCCAACAGGCTCCTGCTCTTTTCTTCCCGGTGATGAGGTGCATGATCCGTCGCGACGATATCCAACAATCCCTGGGTCAGGGCACCCTGAAGGGCCCATCGATCCTCCGCGTTGCCCAGGGGAGGGTTCATCTTGGCATCCGCGGCGCAAACCTTTAAGGCTTCCTCCGTTAAGAGCAAGTGGTGAGGAGTGACTTCAGCCGAAACATCTTGCCCTGCCTCACGTGCCCGGCAGAAAAGCTCAACACTTTCCCGGGTGCTGAGATGAGCCAAATGCAGCTTTCCTCCTGTTGCCCTCTGCAGAACCAGATCCCGGGCAACCTGAACCGGTTCTGCAGCCCTGGAAACCATGGGCCCCCCCAGGCAGCGCCCGGCTGCTCCTTCGTAGACAACTCCCCCTGCCGAGAGGGTCAGGTCTTCGCAGTGAGCAATAATGGGACAGTCCAGCTCCAACCCTTTTTTTAAGGCATCCGCCATCAAGCGACTGTTCATGATTGGCCTGCCATCATCGGAAAAAGCTACCGCACCGGCCTTTGCCATGGCTTTATGGTCGGCAAGTTTTTCCCCCTGTTGTCCCACGGTAACTGCACCCACGGGATAAACCTTTGCCAGTGCCGCCAGGCGAGCCTTCTCCAGCACAAAGCAAATCTGTTCAACGTTATCCAGCGGGGGAGAGGTATTGGGCATGCAAACGACGGAAGTAAATCCACCGGCTACGGCAGCTGCTGAACCGGAGGCAATGGTTTCCTTATATTCACCGCCCGGTTCCCTGAAATGAACATGCATGTCGACCAGGCCAGGCAAGATCAGATGGTCTTGCAGGTCGAGAACGGGTAGATCAGAGATGTCCGACGACACGTCCGAGAAAATGGCTTCTACTTTGCCATCCCGGATCAAGATCGCCGCCCGGCCTTCCCACCCGGCTCCGGGGTCACACAGGTAACCCTTCATTAACCAGTCCACTTTTTACCCCACCCCAAGCAATCATTTCCCGATGATTGAACACCTAAGAATATGAACTTTCGTTTTCCAGTTTGCCCTCAGCTCACCGGGTTGGCCGCAAGCTTTGCAGTCATATCCACTTAGTCTTCACCAGTTTTAGCTTCCTGGCCCCCCGGGAGTGCGTTGTCGCTCTGCACGGTGTTTTGTCTTTTTAAGGCATGGTAGAGGGCAATAAAAAGCATGCCAAGGCCTTTGTCCTCATAACGGTAGAGATACCGGTCGATGCCATCGGCGTCTTTAGATTCCATCATATCGATGATTTCTTGGATTTGCTCCCCATAATCCTGTTTTTTCATTTTCCCTGGCTGCCTTTCGAGGATCTCACGAAAACCAGCTGCCTCCTCTCCAAAGCTAATTATGCATCGCCCGACGGGGCTTCCTCAAACCGTGTATCACCTGGAAACCAGATACGAATCATGGCTTCTATCCCTAAAACATAAAGGGTCGCCGTGGAGAGGTATGTTTCAGATACCGCATCAAAAAGAATAATCGCGCGGGGGGGAAATTCCTCATCCCCGTCCCAAAGGGCAAAAACCAGGGGAAGCCGCGGCAAAACAGGAACAACAAGCCCTGCATCTCCCTGGTCAAACGGTTCGCCTCCATGCTGTGCTCCCCGCCCTAAAAATTCTTCTCTTCGTCCGTTATAAGCTTCTGCCAGAGGTTCCAGGGCTTCTTTTTGAAAAGGCAGCCAGTGCAGCTGCCCGCCGCGCAGTTCCAAAAATGAAAGCCATTGACCCCGAACCGGAAGACCGCTGGCCCTGGTCAAGTACTGGAGCAGCAGTATTTTTTCATTATGCGTGATTTCCCCGCCCGGAGAAGGGGGTGACTCCACAAATGATACTTCCCCCTGGGGATAAGTCGCTTGAACATCAAAACCGCAGTATTTTAAACTAAACCGACCGTTTTCAAACTGCGCACCACTAAGTTCTGCCATAATTTCCGGGTCAGAAGATGCAAAATCTTCCACTACTTTTTTAAACGCATTGCGTATACACATAGACATCCCCTCTCCTGCTGCCGACCAGAGTAAGTATTTCGTCAAAACCGGTCTCTCTTCCTCCATGTTTTACAAGAAGCGCATAAAAATAATCAACAGTTTCCCGGATTTATGTTAAAATATTGGTGCGGAAGGAGGGTCTTTTTGAAACATTTAAACCTCATGATGAAATCTATCCTGGATTTTGTAATCAAGCCAGTTGTTGCTGCCAGCTTAAGCTCCTTGGCACTGATCATTGTGCTGGTTTTTCTGATCCATCCCGTTTACCCCCTGGTAGCGGAGAACCAGGTATTTAAAAAAAGCGAATTCGTGCTAACAGGCGATATTTTTGAGCAGGAGCCTGCGCTGCAAACGTTGAACGATTCGGCCTCTTTAGAGCTAACGTACAAGCCGGTTGCTGCCTACGAAGCAGCCGAACCAACCCTGCTTCTTCCCCGGCTAGACAAAGAGGGCCTGCCGAAATGGGAGCAATCCCTGGTCGATCAACTTGATTTTCTTACCTCCCCTCTCCTGGGGGCGACCATTACAACACGGGATTCGCAGCTGCCCGGGGCGCCGCGCGCTTACCGAAACGGCACGCACCAGGGACTGGATTATTATGACGGCTTTTGCGGTATTCGCATACGTTTTGGTGATCCCGTTTATGCAGCCGGCGACGGGGTCATCTACCGTATAGACCATGAATACAGCGAACTGGATGCGTCTGCGCGCCGGGAGATTCTTGACACCGCCCAAAACCTTGAGGATACTCCCGAGGATATCTTAGACAAATTGCGAGGGCGCCAGGTCTGGATCAAACACGATTACGGGGTCATGACTCGTTATGCTCACCTCTATCAGGTGGCTGATAACGTGGAAATCGGTGATCCCGTTAAAACAGGATATCTGATTGGAACCATCGGCAATTCTGGAACCGGTGATGGAGCCAGGGGCAACAGGTTAAACCCCCACCTGCATTTTGAAATATGGCTGGGTGAATATTACCTGGGGCAGGGCCTTACACCTCCTGAAGTCCGACACCTTTGGCAAGAGGTGCTGGATTAATGCAGGTCAAAGCAGACAAAAAATGACTAACGCCTCTTTAGTAAAGAGGCGTTAGTCATTTTCACGTTGGGTTAAATATCGAAGCATATTGTGATAGGCCCGGTGCTCGATGTTGAGCACCCGGTTGATCTCCCGGTATCGAACGGAGACGCTTGAGGCGGCTACGTGATACTGTTGCGCCAGGGTTTGTTGGGTTACCTGCAGGAAATGATAGCGCGCCAGGGCATATTCCAAACCGGCTGACCAGGTCTCCACCTTTTTGATATTCGGCATCCTGGGGTAGATACTGTTCAGGTAATCAATCCAAATCGCCTGGAGGTCTTCAAAAAAATGCTCGCTATAACCTGTACTGCCACGCATGTTCTGTAACGCGATATCGATCACCTCCTGCCAGGATTCCTGCCAGGAAGAAGCCAATATGGGGTAGTACTGTAAATCCACTTCTCTCCTACACCCATCCATAAAGACCGGTATCACATCTTTGACTCCCAGGTTTTTTAATTTGAGTAAAGCCTGCAATCGCAGGCGCTGCCCAACCCAGGGGTTCAGGACAAACTCCAAAAGCGCCTCTTCCCCTGCTTCATTGTCTGACATGAGCCCGAAGATATGAATGGCGTTTTCCATGCACTCGCTATCGGTATGGTAGAGGTTTCGCCACAAAGTTTGCTGCATGAATGGGCTTGATTCGTACTGATCCAGGATGTCTTTTTCGGCCGGCTTACAAGCGCGCTGCCGCTGGGGTTGAGAAGGGATTTCGCCTGCCTGGAGACGATATTCCACATCTTCTTCGGTTAAGACCAAAAGCAGTTCCTCCGCGTCCACCGCCATATCCCCGTCGGGTGAGCATTGCAGATACAGGTTCAGGTAATAGCGCGCTTGCTCCAGGTCATCGGTTAACCCGAAGTTGACCGCCATGAGAAAAAAACATTCCGTCAGGGAGGGATCCAGTTTGTTCACGATATATGAAAAAACCTGGTTCGCCCTTTCCAGGCAGCCCATCCTGCTGAGTAAGCAGGCAAGATTGTAATGGTGGATGGAGTTATCCGGCTCCACCTCAATGGTTTTTTTAAAAAATATCAACGCTTTATTCAGCTTATTTTGCTGAAAATACTGGTTCCCTTTATGGAAGTAATAATGGGCGTTTTGTAAAAAAGGAACGACTTTCCTGGTTGTTTTTGTTCTCTTCAATTCGCATCACCACAAATGATCATATGTTGGCCAAACTGGGGCTTGCAGGCCCCTTCCACGACAGATAATTTCGCTCAGCACCTGCCGGAAACCTCTCATAATCCTTAAATCCCATGGCGCAAGTTAGTCTTCGTTTTTCGGGTGGAAACCGGTAAAAACCCGTCTTCCTAAAAAACGGTCCCAATCTGTCCAGGGTAAATCATACTTGTCATGCTTCTCCAGTACCTGGGAAAACTGCTTCATGCGGGCACTCAAGAGGTCTGCATGGAATAGGGCAAAGGCCTCGAAAGTTTGGGGCACCTCGGGAGAACCCCATTCTTTTGCTCCGTGATGGCTTAAGATCATGTGATCCAGGGCCAACTGCAGCGTTGCGGGGAAGTCAGGTTGTTCTTTCATCTTTTCTCGCAAAATAGCAGCACCAATACTAATGTGACCCAACAAACGCCCCCGGTGGGTTTGTTGGAAGGTAAAGCTGTCCAGGTCATATTCCTCGATTTTTCCAATATCGTGCAGAATTGCGGCAGTGATGAGCAGAGAGCGATCGATTTTCTCCAGGTAAAGGTCAGCAATTTTTTGCGAAAATTCCACGACTTCCAGTGTATGTTCCAGGAGCCCACCCAAATAATTGTGGTGAATGGTCTTTGCCGCTGGCGCCAGCATGAAACGCTCCGCGATGCTCTGGTCATGGTAAATACCCTGGAGAAGTCCGTCCAGGTGGGAATCTTTCACGTGTTCTGACGTCACATGCAACAGGCTGCACCACATCTCATGGGTATCTCTTGCGCTGGAGGGCTGAAAGTGACGGCGATTGATGTTTTCTTTCTTCATTTTCTGGAAATAATTGATCACCAGTTGCGGACCTTGATATTCGTTGATTTCCCCGGAGACAAGCAGCACGTCATCAGGGCGGATCGGCTCTGTGACCATGGAGCGGTCCCAGATAATGGCCCTGATGGTCCCGCTGACATCTCCCAGGAGAAGCTTGATGAAATATTCTCCGGATTTTGAGGGAGCAGAATATGAAAGTTCTTTCACATCAGCGACAACAAATTGCGATTGTACCTGGGAGCCGATTTTTAAATCTTTAATAAATTGCTTGCTCAATAAATAGAACCTCCCCTTTCATAATGACTTCTGGGTTCCTGCCATATTTCCTGCTGAAGCACGAAAAAACACGGGTGAAAATAGTAAGCGGGCTAAAAATAGCCCGCTTTAAATCGGCTGCTCCATGTAGGCAGGACACATCGCCGCGTGTTAATTCACCGCAGGCCTGGGGTATAGTCCCGCTCTCTCCACGATCTCGGGAACAATCTCTTCCCAGGCAATTGCCATAATGTGAACACCGTGAACGCCTTCAATTTCCTGTAAGCGTTTGATGGTTTCAATGGCAAAATTCAGGCCCTCTTTTTTCTTGTCTTCAGCGCCTTTTATCCTTTGGACCAGCTCCTCCGGAACAATCATACCGGAGACATTGTTCTGCATGTAGCGGGCTGCACCCACTGATTTGATCGGTGTAACCCCACCCATGATCTTAACCTTCTTGTGCAATCCCAGCTCCCGAACCTGCTCCATCCATTTCTCAAAACGATCCAGGTCGAAGATGCACTGGGTTTGTACAAACTCTGCACCGGCGGCAATCTTTTTCGCCAACCGCAAAGCGCGGTATTCAAAGGGATCCGCGAAAGGATTCGCTACTGCACCGATAAATACCTTAGGCAGAGGGTGTTCCAGTTTATCCCCACCGACAAAAACTCCATCATCTCGCATATTTTTTACGGCCTGGATGAGTTGCGTGGAATCCAGGTCATAAACATTTTTACAGCCCGTCTCATTACCGAAATTGCCGTGGTCTCCCTGCAGACAGAGAAAATTAAGCGCCCCAAAGCTTACGGCCCCCAGTAAGTCCGCCTGCAAGCAGATGCGGTTGCGATCCCGGCAGGTCATTTGGACGACCGGTTCCATGCCGCGCTGGACCAGGTTGGCTGCTACGCCAATACTTGATGTCCGCACAATTGCCGTTTGGTTATCCGTTATATTATACGCATCCACGTGATTTCGCATTTCTTCGGCGTGGTGCAAGGTGGTCTCCAGGTTAGCGCTTTTTGGAGGACCCAATTCTCCTGTTACTGCAAAATGGCCGGCGTTAAACATTTTTTCCAGGTTACTTTCCGTTTTCAAGCCTGACGTCCTCCCTTACTGATGTTCTAGGACCTCCGTGGTGTGAAGTTGCCCAGTTTTTCGGGGGTTGAATTACAGCCATTCTCCCCGCCATACCCAACTTCAACAAGCGCTCATAGATCAGGTGCCAGGCACAATCGACATCTTTGCTCACTTCACATTTTTCTTCCTGGGAGCCGCCACACGGTCCGTTCATCATGCTCTTGGAGCAGCGAGTAATGGGACATATACCCATAGTCAGGCCCAACTCACAATCCCCGCAGCCCAGGCAGTTTTCCGTCCACACACCTTGTTCCAGGGGATACCCCATGAAAGTTGTATTCAAGCCCGGCATGATAATCTTTTCCGGAAGGCGCGTGGTCATTGTCTGGACACCTACACCGCAGGCCAGGGAAAGGATCGCATCGTAGTTATCCAGCTTGTCTTTATCTTCGTCAATAAATTCATATTCGCACTGGCGCACCATCGTCTGGGTATCGATTTCCGCTTCTTTCCCTGCTTTTTTCCTGAGCACAGCAAGCGCGGAGGCCGTTTCTGCTGCCTCTTTTTCCCCTCCGGCCAGGCAGACGGTTACACAAGTCCCGCAACCCAGAACCAGGATTTTTCGAAAAGGCTCGAGCAGTTCAGCGATTTCCGCCAGGGGTTTTCGTTCGCCTACAATCATGATTCCTCACCTTCCCTCTCCATATGGCCTTCAAGATAATAAGAAATGGGCCGGAACACATGCCGTGCTTTATGAGTTCCATTGATTTTTGATCGCTGATTAATAACCAGTCGTTCTTTTCGCAACAAATTGGATTAGCTGTTTCACGTTTACTTGAATCCTGGCCTGAGTATTGTCCGTTTCCAGCCCAAATCTTCCCCTGCTCTTACAGGTTCTGGTTCTTAAAGACATCTACGTAAGAATCACAATAAATGTCCATGTTCAAAATAATGCGCGCCGTTGCAACTGCGGCGATTAATTCTTCATCGCAACCGTCAGCAATGGCGGCATCCAGACCATTAGCCATGGCCATAACAGCAAAGATGCGGTTAATCAAATCCCGGTCTTTTGTTCCCTGGGAAATATTACTCAAGCCCACAACGGTTTTCGGAGGCGGATCAGACAGGAGTTTAATCTGCCGCAAGGTCTCCATTACTTCAGGGCCGTGATCCTGGCCGACATTACAGGGCAATACCAGGGGATCAATATAGAGGTTGCTGATGGGAATCCCATGGGCATCACAGTTGGCTACCAGCTCCATCGCCAGGGCCACCCGGCTTTCGGCATCCTTGGGGATACCTTCTTCGTTCATGGCCAGCCCAATGACCTCCGCGTTGTACTTGCTCGCCATCTGGAAAACGCGGTCCATTTTTTCCTGGACGGCCGGTACCGAGTTAATCATGGCCGGCTGCTTGCAAACTTCCAAGCCGGCTTCAATAGCATCATAATCCGTTGAGTCCAGGCACAAGGGAAGCTTGCTGGCTTCCTGGGCTACTTCGCACAACCATCTCATCGCGGAAACACGGTCGGACACGGCCGGGCCTACATTGATGTCCAGGTAACCAGACCCCATGGCCTCCTGCTTTCGCGCCCATTCCTGGACGGCAGTGGGATCTTTTTCGCGGATCGCCTTGGCGATGTCCCGGAACATTCCATTGATCCGTTCACCGATAATGATCATTTTGTCTCCTCCTCCTGATGAATAGATTCGAACCGAAAGCCACCACGGGCATTGCGGTTCAAAATCCTTCTTGCCTACTTCTTAAGCATCTTCTCATCTTAAGTATCTTCTCATCGCTTAATAGCTGTTATCCTGCATAAGCTCGTCGATATTTTGCTTGATCAGCTTAACCGCCTGCGGGTGGCGCATAACCAGGATATTCATGCCGGCCTGCAGCAACGCCATCGCTGTAACTGATTCCCAGGCCAGGGAACGCTCTGCCTGGTCACCCCAACCGGGCTCCTCGTCGACGGGAATAAATGTTTCCTTCTTGCTCCAAACCTCGTGGCCGACATTCCCGATCATGGGCATGCCCAGCATACGATCACCGTTTAACGCACCAAAACGGGCCCGTTCCATGATGGAATAGCTGTATTCAATCCCGTAACCCAACGCGGCGATCGTGGGGTCGATCACGATCCTATCCAGCAGCGGCGTGCTCATTTCCGAGATTAATATGTTCAACTGCTTGGCGATATTAATATCAATGGGGGATTGGGCAATCACGGAATGCTTGTAGGCCATGGCCGCGCTGGCCACAGACTTGTAATTTTCCTGCTCCGCAACACCCAGGAGGAGGTTTTCGCCTTCGGCAGCTTCACCGATGGGACCGATGATGGCGTTATCTTTCTCCAGTTTCCCGCAGCCGTATACGATCAAGGGGACACCCACGGCCTCCAAAACGTTTTTCAGGACAGCGATGCAATCTTCCGCGGATGCATCGTTGACGTCGGGGTCTGCTCCTTTGAAACGTAATGCGATCAGATCTGCCCCGAATTCATCCACACATTTCTTCGCCCAGGCGGCGGGATCGTTCAGCACATCACCAAAGGCGTCCTTCAAGTTTTGCGGCCATTCTTCCGGAAAGACATCCCACACTTCCATGGCAACCACGGGGCGGTTGGGCACCGCTCCTTCAAAGTGCAAAAAGGGTAGGGTAGACTCGCCCCCAACCTTAATCGTTGTGGAACGGGTTCCCCCCTCGTCCTTGGTAGCCCCAAGCACAACTTCTCTTACCTGACTTCTATATTTTTCTTTCATAATTTCAACAGCCATCGCTCTACTCCTTTCTCTAGCTTTGTGATCCGGCATTCCCGGTTCAATATAATAAAACTGCTTTTCCTCATCTAAGCAAATTTTTCCTTGGCAAACTTGGTAATGCCGCTGGCTTCTCTCGGTCCAACCGTGACATCCCAGCCCGATTCGTCTTCCAGGGCTCCTTTCAGGACGGCAACCAGCCCGGGGATGACAATATTTTTATTCTTCACTTTATCTTCCAGCCCGGTAGACTTAATCGCTGCGGCAATGCTTTCTGCCGTATAGCGGTTATCCGCATATGCTGTCAACACCGAAGTTCCTTTGGTATCCACAGACAAAATATAGCTGGGAATCCGGGTGCTGCTGACTTCCCCTTCCACCAGGTAGAAAGAGAGAGAGAAATTGGTGGTGCAGTATACCGGTGAGTTTTCATCCGCATCGCCGATGGGATGCAGCCCAGGCTGTACCTGTGCGGGTTTTTGCGGGTCAGTAAAGAGGTTGGCTCGCCAGCTAAAGAGGGGCAGCAGGTGTTCTTTTTTGTCGGTTTTTAAGACCACTATACTGGCATACTTAGAAAGGTAAACGCCGGCCTGCATCAAGTCTTCCTGGGGATCGTCCTTGCTGGTAAAAGCGATGGTCTGGTATCCAAAGGTGCGGAATTTTTTCCGCACGGCCAGGCGGCGGATCTGGGTCAAGTCGGCCAATACCTTGCTGGTTTCCCGGGAACCGGGGTCCAGCACCAGTTCCTTGTAACCCAGGGCAACGATCTTGTCCACGAGCTCAGCCAGGGAGTTCAAGTCATCTCCTTTAACGACCAGGGGGCATTCCTTGGATTTGGCCAGCTCGGTCATTTTCTCAAAGTTGTCCTTGTTGGCCGCGTAAACCAGGGGCTTGCGGTCAGCCAGAACGTCCAGGGCGACTTCCATGGCACCCGCGTCCTCAGAAACCAGGACTACATTTTTCTCGGTTTTTTCCTTGACGGTTTCGGCAGCTGCCTTGAATTTGCCAGCATCACCGGAGGCGTTAACCAGAGCAATCATATCCACCGTGTATTCCTGGCCCACACGTTCAAAGATTAAATCGTTGATCACAGCAAGCCTGGCCTCAAGATCATCGGTGTCTTTTACCTCGACAGTAACAGCCGTGGGGTGATTAAAACGCTTGTCATGGCGGAAAATTTCCGTTTCATCCCCCATTTCAATCACACGATCGCCTGTCCCCACTTTCACCATCTTAATGGGTGGAGCTGACGCAGATGAGAGAGCCTCCTTGGCTTCTTCTGTCACATCGGGGCAGGCATCCAATGAGGCTTTGCCGTTAGCCAGCGCCATGGCGAAAGCCAGGCAAGTTGGATAACCACATTCCTTACAGTTCGTTTTAGGCAGTTGCTTGAAAATTTCTAATCCTGATAAACCCATTGTTTCGACTCCTTTCTTTTTATTATTACATGTGAAGGCCCCAGACTTCATCGCATGCGCTCCGTCCATGGGCTTCATTTCACATAAAACGCTGGGACTACCTCGCGTTTCTTCCTCTAGAGAAGAAAAGCAGCCGGCTTCATCGCTTCATTACGAAACTCCGCCTCGGTCTCCGGTGCTGCCTTTCAGTTTTTCTCTTTACATCAACGGATCCATGGTCAAGGCCGGATGACCTTTTTCTTCCAGGAAGGGCAGAATTTCATCAACCGACTCCCCTACGGTTTCATCGGCGATCTTGTCGACGAAATCCGCTCCCAGGCCCTGGGCTTCCGCTGCTTTCTTCAGGCCCTCACCCAAAAATTCTTTCAGTTCCTTGGGCATCCAGACCAGCCGGCCCAGGCCTCCATCGGCGCTGATGAATTTCTTGCTGTTGACATAGGTGCGGCCGTGCCCCATGAACCCGGGGGTCTGCACACCGCCACCTACCGTTCCCGCCAGGGTGGAGAAGTTCATACCGCAAGGCGTCAGTCCGCCGTGCTCTCGGGTCGTAATCATCACACCGTTGGCTTCCGGGACAATGGCCATGATACCCTCGAAGCAGCCACAGGACGTCATGGGCCGGTCGATAAAGGAATACATGGAGCATTCCTCGATGGACCGGTTGCTGTTGTTGTAGAAAAACTCGTTGACCGATTCCCAAATGCCCTTTTCCGCGTCAAGCAAGCCCTCTTTTTTGATGGGCTGATTGGGGCCCGTGGGGTCAATCTCATTGGAAGCCTTGCCGTCCAGCCAGCTCACCGCACCACAAAGACCCAGGCGCTCGGGGGAAACTACGCAGACGTGGTTGGGCGCAAAGGACTGGCAGAGGGAGCAGGAGTAGAACTCCTCGACAGACTCGTCGGTCAGACCGGCCAGCCTGGCGTCACGCTTGGCGTAGACTTCCATGGCTTCACTGAGTATTTCCTCAACCTTGTCCGGATCGGTATAAATGGTGACTTCCACGCGGTCCACGATGGCGGGGAAATCATCCTTGAACTTGGCAATAAGCAGGTCGCCGTAGTGGCGGAACTTGAAGCCTTTTTCCACACATTCCTTGCTGACCCGGTACCAGCAGATGTTCCGCTGCCCCGTATGCCAGAGACCTTCACCGTAGTTGACAAAGTCGTGAATGCGGCGTTCCAGCACGCTCTCGAAGTCTTCCTGCATCTTGCGGCCGTAGATCTTCACGTAGATGCCGGCACTGAGGGCTGAGCCTTCTTCGATTTCATCCACATCGGGGCCAACCACTTCTACTTTACCGTCTTCAATTTCGTCTTCGTTGACCATGCGGACCAACTCCCAGGAAGTGGTCCGCCCGCCGCCGAACTCCAGGTACATATCTTTCTTCCGAATGGCTTCCCCTTCAAATGCGGGGGCAA
Source organism: Syntrophomonadaceae bacterium (assembly GCA_003561325.1). Classification (GTDB taxonomy): domain Bacteria; phylum Bacillota; class Dethiobacteria; order DTU022; family UBA8154; genus SKMY01. Next base: position 17,390 of record PWWY01000045.1, read on the forward strand.
CGGTGAAGGGCACGGGGATATCCAGGATTTTCAGCTTGATGCCGCGCACTTCCAGGGCCACCTGGAC
>PWWY01000172.1 GCA_003561325.1 Syntrophomonadaceae bacterium
AAAGTATTCAGGAGTAAGAAGAAATGACCAAAGGTAAATGGTACACGCGAGCACTCAGTGTGACCATCGCTCTGTCGTTCGTACTGGGCGGCCTCGTAACGGCAGCGCCAGTGGCGGCAGACAACCCCACGAATCATAGTCTTGAGGTCACCATCACTAAGCCTCTCGTTGATGGTGATCCGCTGTGTCAAGACCACGCGTTCGCGGTAACCGCCGAGATCAAGAACGTGGGGGACAGTAAGCTTGAAGATGTTGTGGTCGCGGCACTTCTCGTCGGCGATGGCAAGCTGGTGAACGGAGAGCAGTCTGCGAAGACGGTGAAGGAAATCCTCCCCGGAGCCACCCAGGAAGTGAACTGGACGGCGATCTGTACGGGAGAAGGAGACCTCACGATCACCGTGACCACGCCGCATGGCGAGGACACGATCACGGTGAAGCAGCTCGATAAGGAGAAGCTGACCGTCGAAATCGAGGAGCTGCCTTATAAGATCGGCCCCTGCAACGAGTTCGAGGTCAGGGCGATCGTGCGAAACGCCGGGTGCGGCCCGATCGATACCGTGACAGCGAACATAGTCATAGATGGCAGTGAGAACGCGATCTTGGTGTCACCGTTGCCCGGGGAGCAGAGTCTCGGCACCCTCGAGCCCGGCGATTACGACTGGGTCACGTGGACCCTGAAGTGCACGGATCTGGATCATCCAGGCTTCACAGACTGGCCCCCGGATTCCTACGTTCTCACTGAGATCACAGTTAACGTGACGGGAATGGGCGTCAAGACTGGGACCGATGTCTCTGACTATGACGTGGTCCAGGTTGAGCAGAGCGCGATCCTCGTGGAGATCGTCACACCTGCGGACGAACAGAACGTACAGGTCTGCACGGAATTCGATATACGTGCCAGAGTCACAAACCTGACGAATTGCACGATTACCGGTGTGCAGATTACCGTAGTAGACGTCGACGGAGCAGGGCTCATCAATATTTCCACGACTCCTCCGCACATGCAGAGTATCGGTACGCTTGGTCCCAATGAGACAAGATACGTGCCGCTTGACTGGCACGCCAAGTGCACAGGTGCTGGGGAAACCAAGATTCAGGTGTGGGCGCGCGGAACAACGGCAGCGCCTTGTCTATGTCTTGGGGCAAATAGAACCGTGGGAAACCAGCACACGATCACGATCCTCCAAGAGAACCCGCCCGAGCTCGACGTGGTGATTGACGCGCCACCTTGCGCCGCGAAGGGAGAACTCTTTGAGGTTACGGCCACGATCTCAAACACGGCCGAGGCTCCCTGCGTGACCATCATCGGCGTCGGCGCTGATCTGGATGTGATCGGCAACGCCGTGATAGTCGATGGCCCTGATTTCGGGCCTACCTGGGACGGCACGATACAGTGCGAGGGCAATGTCACGGCAACGTGGTTGCTCGAGTGCACCGGCAAGGGTCCGGTCGAACTCGAGGTGACAGCCTCAGGCTTCAGCAAGAAGACCGGTTTACCCGTACCAGAGGCAACCGACGCAGCAACCGTCGAGCAGATGTGCCTCACCGTTGAGATAATCACCCCGGAGGACGGCAGCAAGTACGCCGAGTCTCAGACCTTCTGCGTCACCGCCGTGGTGCACAACTGTGGCGACGATAACTTGCCAGGTAAGTGTAAAGGAAACGTCACGGCCACGATAAGGTTTCCTGATGGTGGGGTTGAGCTGGTGGCAGGGGAGACAGAAACTAAGGAGCTTGGCACGGTGTATCCCTGCCAGCCGGTAGAGGTCTCCTGGACGGTGCACTGCGATGGCCCGGGCGACCACGTCATCGAGGTTTTTGCGACATCGCCGTTCTGCGACAATTGTCAGCCACTGGAGACGGTGCCTGCTACAATCACTGTCCACCAGGAAGAGGCGGCAAAGATTAAGGCAAAGATAGTGTCGCCTCAGGATGACGTGTCCTACGAATACGACGAAGAGAACTTCATTAAGATCGACGCAGGCACGGTACTGGCCACCGGCCAGGAATTCGCCGTGAGCGCCAAGATCTGGAACGATAACGACGGCGGAGCGGATGCTTTCGATGTCGTTGCCGAGATCTGTCCCGGCCCTCTTGCCGAAGTGGTGGGCGACGCGAGTAAACACATCGGCACCATTGAAGGCGGCGACTACGAGGTGGTCACTTGGACGCTCCGCGCCACCGACTACGACAAGGAAAACGGCGAGTTGGTGGCAAACACCATCACGGTTTCCGCTGAGGGAATAGCTGAATACAGCGATGCCACGCTGACTGTTGAGGTAGACCGGGATGTGTTGATCTATCCGGCGGCGGTGCTGGTTGTGGAGAACATCACTGTCGACTCATCCCCTGTCGTCGTGGGCGACACGTTCACGGTGACGGCGGATCTCGTCAACATCGGCATGGGCGATGCCTGGGACGTCAGCGCCATTCTGTCGGTACCTGAGTCCATGGCTCGTGTTATCGAATCTCCTGACCATGTGGGAACGCTTGCCGGGGCTCACGGTGGCGAGCCGAACAGAGTCACGGTCGAGTGGACCCTGCGCTGCAAGTCTGCCTGCGACACCCCCATCACTATAAGCGCAGCGGGCTTCGATGAGCATGGCTGGTACACGAAGCAGGCGCACACTGGAAAGCTTCGTCTCGCTTCCGTGCCGGGTCGGGCCATCGATGACAGATTCATCAAGTCTGACACGGTAACCGTCAAGCAGGTAGAGCCGGCCCATCTGGTGGTGGACCTGGGCTATCCTGAGGATGGTGCTTATTACGACGCTGGCGAGAGCTTCGTAGTAACCGGCACGATCACCAACATCGGTGAAGAGACTGCCGAAGACGTTACCGTTACCCTGACTGTGGATGATCACGCTTCGATCACCGGCGCGGTCAAGGAACTCGGCGATATCGCCGGCGGGCAGTCCGTGGAGCTTCGCTGGGATGTTCAGTGCGACGAGTTGGGATTCAGCATGTTCAAGGCCACGGTCACCGAGGCGACTGGCGCCATAAGCGGCCAATCCGTTACCGGAGCCTTTGATACCGTTACCGTGAAGCAGGGCGAAGTCCCGCTGGGTCACGTGGTGGTTGACATCGTGTTTCCTGAAAGCGGCACTGAATTCACCGAGGGAGACGTGTTCCCGGTGACGGCCAGGATTGCCAACATCGGCACGAGGACCGCTGAGGGTGTCGACGTCGGCATTGACGTTGGTCCCAAGGCCGAAGTTGTCAGTGGACCCAACGGCTGGCCCAAGGACATAGGACCCAACAGTCACGCAATGGTCACCTGGCACGTTGAGTGCACCGAGGCTGGCTTCAGCGTCATGGTGGTGGAGACCTCGGGCAACAACACCAACGTCGCCATGGACAGTGTCGTAGTGAAGCAGGTTCCGCCTCCCGCACCTTACCTGACTGTAGCGGTAACCGCGCCAGCCACTGTATACGAAGGCTCGACCTACAATGTATCCGCTGTTGTAACTAATATTGGCAGCGCAGATGCCTCTGATGTCGACGCCACAATAACCATAAACGGGCCAGCGGAAACGGCTGAGGCATTGGTCAAGGACGTTGCCGCTGTTCTCGGTGCGGGCGACTCTGTTGTAGTCAACTGGGAGCTCACCAGCAATGGGCAGGGTGGCGTAGCCGTCTCCGTGAGCGCTGCTGGTGCCAACACGAATACTGCTGCTTCTAGTGTTGCCGTGCAGCAGACCCTGGACTTCAACATCTGGACGGACTACCTTGACAGCATTGATGCCACACTGGTGGACATCGTTGATGGTCTGGCTGTCATCGATACGACTCTTGGTGAGATGGTAGTTGAACTTGAGGCTATCAATGGCACGCTGGTCGACATCGTTGATGGTATGGCTGTCATCGATACGACTCTTGGTGAGATGGTAGTTGAACTTGAGGCTATCAATGGCACGCTGGTCGACATCGTTGATGGTATGGCTGTCATCGATACGACTCTTGGTCAGATTAAGGTAGCCATCGAGGAGATACTTGGCCCTGATCCTCTGGTACTGGTCACCAGCCCCAATGGTGGCGAGGTCTACTACGTCGTAGATGGGACGGAGACCATAGCCATCACGTGGGAGGCACATGACGATGTCACTGCTCAGGCAGACCTGCTCATCAAGCTGGAGTACTCCACAGATAATGGTGCCACTTGGGAGACCATCGTCAGCGACCTACCCAATGATGGCGCTTATTCCTGGCTTGCGCCGCAGATCGACAGCGACCAGTGTCTGGTGAGAGTCAGCGCGACCGATGGGCACGGCAATGTCGGGTTTGACACCAGCAATGCCGCGTTCACGATCACCACTACGGTGCCATGGGAACCCGTTACCAGCTTCGAGATCGAACTCAGGGCCGGCTGGAACCTGATCTCGCTGCCACTCATTCCCGAGGATTCGGCTATCGCGACGGTGCTGGCCGGTATACTGGACGACGTCGAGAGCGTCCATCACTACGACGCCGTTGCCGGTGAGTGGTTGGTATACTCGCCGCCAATCGGGGACCTTACCACGATGGTAGACGGCAAGGCCTACTGGATCGAGATGGATGCTGCGGCGACGCTGGTGATAACGGGCCAACAGCTACCGGATCCTCCGGCGATGCCACCGACGTATCAAGTGGCATTCGGCTGGAACATGGTTGGCTTCAAGTCGACCGTGGAGAAGTCTGCGAACGAATACCTCGCTGCCATGGCCGGCAAGTACATCCTGACTTACGGCTTTGACGCTGCCTGGTTCACTCTTGCCCCCGCGAACAACATGGTGCCAGGTCTTGGCTACTGGGTGTACTTCACGGAAGGCGGAGAGATCGTTCCGTAAGGAACGGAGGTGCTTGAGCTATGACCAAAATGAAGCGCGGACTTAACTTAAGAGTACCAAATGTCGGCAGGGGG
>PWWY01000037.1 GCA_003561325.1 Syntrophomonadaceae bacterium
CCGACGGCGGCCAGCAGCAGGGTCGCCAGCATCATACCGGCAAACCAGGGAGGGATATATTGGATGATAAAGAGAGGAAGGGCCATGGCAGGGATAATCTCCGGGTAAGCCGTGCGCATGTACATGCCCACCAGGATGCCGCCAAAGCCGATCGCCGGTCCCAAAAACGCGCTGATCAAAGCGCCACCCCGGGCAGCACGGATATCGCGGCTGGAGAAGATGGCCTGGAAGTATATCTGGCTGGAAAGCACACCGACCAGCAAGGAGAAGGCGGCAGCCAGGTCTGTGTTAATCCCGCGGCCGAAGAGGCTGAACCAGGGGTAGCGGGGAAAGGCCTGCAGCATGCCCGAGAACCCTTCCAGGTTGTATAAGGCCAATCCCCCCACTGCCAGCAGGCTAATGGCGGTTAACAGCACCTTGCAAACCCCCATCATCCCGGTGCCCCAGAGGCCTCCAAAAATCACGTATCCGGCCATCAAGCCTACAGCGATAAAACCGGCCAGCACACCGTTTAAAGGAAACATGGAACGCAGCAGCGCGGCTGATGAAATCACCTGGGGAACGATATTGATGAACATACCCAGGGAAACGAAGAGAGCGGCCATGACCCCGGCAGCCGGGCCAAAGCTGGAAGAGAGAAACTGCGGGATGGTTTCAAAGCGGGTTTCTCTCAATGGCCTTACGAGGAAAATTCCCATGAAGAAGCAGGCCAGGCCACCCCCCAGGGTAAACCACCAGGCGGAGAAACCGAATAAGAAGGCCAGCTGGGCGGTTCCCCCCGTTGATGCCCCCCCGATCAGCGTGCCCATGATCGTTCCTGCCACCAACGCGGCTCCGGATCGTCTGCCGGTGACGGAGAAATCCACCGAATTATGCACTTTCTGCCCGGCATAAATTCCCACGCCGAGAACCAGGGCTAAAGCCAGGGCTATACCTGCCAGGTGTTGTGGGGTGAGTTCCATAACGCTCTTCCAGACTCCTCACGATGATCTGACGCCGGCCCTTACTGGACCGGCGCCAGCCGCTGCGGATCTATCATAGCATAATCTTATGGCCGGAGCAAATACGCCGGGGACGAGAACAGGCATGTGCGGGCTTCATCCGTGTATGTTATTTCGAGAGGAACTGCCGGGCTTGCTGGTTGAAGGCATGCGCCTGTTCGATAAAGAAAAGATGACCGGCGCCGGGAATCACAAATAATTCTGAGCGGGGTATATGCTGATGCAGGATATACGAGTTTTCACAGGGTACCACCGCGTCTTTGTCCCCGGTCATGATTAACGTGGGACAGCGAATATCTTGCAGGTGTGGGGCCATATCGAACTGGAGTGCAGCGTTAACCTGGGCTTTCCAGGCATAGAAAGGTGTGTGGTGTTCTAACCGCAGTTGGATCATACGCTCGATGAACTCCGGGTAAGCTTCCATGAGCCCGTTGGCGAAGGGAGGCGCCAAGATGTTTCTCAGCATATCGGCAGCGTTCTTGCCGCCGGGGAGGGAGATGACCTGGTTCATCCCATCAAAAAGGGGGACACCCAAAGAATAACCGGGAGATGAACAGGCCAAAACGAGTTTTTTGACCCGCATCCCGTCCTGTGCTGCGATGTGCTGGGCGATCATACCGCCCAGGGAGGCACCAATCATGTGTGCCTGGCCCACACCCAGGTAATCAAGCAGGGCAATCGCGTCTTTCGCCATGATTTCAATGGAATAAGGCTTTCGAGGTTTGCTGCTTTCCCCTGCTCCCCTGTTGTCAAAGGTAATCACCTGGAAGTGCTTTTCCAGGTAGGGAACCTGTTTGAACCAGGCCCAGCGTCCCAGCCCCAAGCCCTGGATCATTAGCAGGGGAACGCCACTCCCGTGCAGTTCGTAAGCGATTTCCACGTCATTTAAGCGCGCTTTCATGGCCTGCTTTCCCCCCGGTTGATCATGCCGAAACGAAATTTATGTCCATCGATCATCTTATCATAACATGTCAATCTATGCAGGCATAGCCGATCTTCGCCGAGAGCAAGCCGGGAAACGCCGGCGAAGCCTGACTCAACTTGCTAGCCAAATTGTTATTTGACAAAAACCTGTGTTATAATACGGTGAAATCGGTTTGAAACCCATGCGTGCTGCCCAAGCGAAAATGGGGAGTAAGGGAAACCCTGTTTCCCTCATGTTTCCCATGGCAGTGCTTCTTCTTGGGAAGCCCGGACGTGACCTGACGTTTGCAGGAGGTGAAGCATTTACGGTGAAGCCTGTTCCGCGCAGGACAAAGCGCAGCAGAATCAACAAGACCAGGTTGATCGCCTACGTGGTCGCACTTGTGCTGATCCTATACGCGGGAAAGACCGCGATGTCCTTCTATGTGACCTGGGTGTCCCGTGTAGATTATGATCTCGTGGTCATCGGGGGTGAACCCGAGGGCGTGGCAGCAGCGGTCGCTGCGGCAAGAAGCGGCCTGGATGTTTTGCTGGTGGACCCCTACGAAGAGCTGGGAGGGAGATTGGTCCAGGGTAAAACCGGGTGTTTGATCCCGGACCGGGGACCCGAGGGAGACCTGCTAAACCAGGGTCTTTTTTTGGAACTATACCGGGAACTTGCAGGTGGAAGAACCGACCTTAAGGCGGCCCGGGAAGCCCTGGAGAGAATGGTTCAGGCAGAGGAGAGCCTGTTCAGATTGCCCCAACGTCGTGTTATTGACGTGCGCGTTCGTCGGGAGCGGATTGTTTCCATCGGCCTTGATGATGGCCAACGGATTCGGGCCAGTCGCTTTATTGATGCGACACCTGAGGCCACCGCTGCCCGGCTGGCAGGAGCAAATTTTACCAGGGGAACAGAAGAGATTCGCTTCGAGGATCCTGTTCCCGTCTCCCTGGTGATGGAAATGGGTGGACTGGACTGGGAAATATTCACCTCCGGGACCCCGCTTGTGGCCCTGAAAAACCAGGGGAATAACAGGCCAAGTATTCCGGATCTCGGTGCCCCGAACGAAAGTAATCACCTGGCCCACGATCATCACGATCATATGGAGGATCGAGAAGATCAAAGCGGTGCCCTGGTTAAGCCAGGAATGTTGCTTTATCAAGAGATCATGAGCCGTTACCAGGCCCTCGACCCCCTGATCGAAACCCCGGGGTTGCTGGTGGTGCAGCAGGATAATGGGACAGCCCTGGTGGAGGCCATCTTTATTTATGGTGTGGATCCCCTGGAATGTGAATCCCGGGAGGAAGCGTGGTTAAGAGGAGAACGTGAGGCCGAGTTTTTGGTTCGCTTCTTGCGGCAAAACATCCCCGGCCTGGAAGATGCCTTCCTGGCCGTGCTGGCTCCCCGGGTTAAGGTCTGGGAAACGAGCGGCCTGGAAAGTCTCTACCGCTTAACCCTGGAAGATATCCTGGAGCACCGTGATTTTTGGGATAAAATCGCCCTCTCTTCTTCTCCGGCAACGCACCCGGGTATGCTTCCAGGGCAGGAAAAACGGATCCTGGGAAACCCGGCTTTATACAGCGTGCCTTTTCGCTGCCTGGTCCCCGCGAAGCTAACGAATTTGCTGGTGGTAGGCTCTTCAGCGGGTTATGATTTCCTGGCCCAGGGAAGTGCCGGGAAAATGCCCCTGGGGATCAATGTTGCCCAGGCCGCGGGCATTGCTGCAGCGGTGTCACTGGAAAAGGAAGTACATTTCCACCAATTGAGCCGGGATGAAGCCCTGGTGGCCTCTCTCCAGGAACGGCTAATCCACCGGGAAGCTTACTTGAGAAATTTCCGTATTCCGTATCCTTTGGAAGGTCACCCCCACTACCCGGCCCTGCGTCAGTTGAGATCCTGGGGGTTGCTGTCCGGCGGTTATGAAAATGATTACCGGCTTGGCGATCCGGTAAAGATTGCTGAGTTGGATGAAATGCTGGAAGCTTACCTGGAGCGGGTTTTCCAGCGACGACATTCCTTAAAACAGGTGCGGGAAGAGCACACCCAGGCTACTTTTGATGATTTACTGGATGCCTTGGATCACATTTCCGAAATTGACCTGTATACCATGGAACTGGGCGAGCTCATGGTCCGCTACAATTTTTATCCGGGACGCTTGTTAAATCGCGGAGAAGCTTTTGCCTTCCTGGTCGATTTCGTGGAAATCATGAAAGAGTAAGGAAAAGTTTGCTGAAATCGAATGGAAGCCCGGGAAAGCCGGTGCAGAAGAAGTGGAAATCAAGTAAGTTGAGGAGAAAGCCGGATGTTTTTTGAAAAAGAGGCTGTCAAGCGCCTCTTTTTCTATTATAATAATGTAGATGAAACGAAGGGAAGGTGAAGGTGCAAGGATGAGATCTTTGTCAGCTAATGCAGGCACGAAAAAACGTTTTCTATTTTTCCAGGCGCTCGCGGTTTTAATCCTCGCTGTGGGAATCCTGTTTTGCTCCGGCTCCGATGTTGTGCATTCAGGAGAGCCTTCCGACTATTCATCTCCCGAATTTGCGGTGCGCATTGTTTTAAATGACTGGCTTCTCCAAACCGATGTATATCCCCAGATCGAGGCAGGGCGGACGCTGCTGCCCTTACGCTTTGTGGGTGAAGCCCTGGGAGCCCGGGTTGACTGGGACGCGGAAACCCGTGGGGTTAAGGTCTGGAAAGAAGGAGAAGAACTGACCCTGGCGGTAGACAAGCTGGAAGCCCGGGTTAACGGGCAGGCCGTTGTGCTGGACGTGCCCCCGCGGCTCATCCAGGGCAGGACCATGGTTCCCTTACGGTTTTTCGCTGAAAATTTGGGTGTCCGGGTAGATTGGAATGGCCGGCAGCGGACGGTATTCCTGGAATACGAAGGGATTGCATCGCCACCGCCTCATGGACTCAAGATCTACGATCCGGTAGAGCCTCCGGAAAAGCTGCCCCAAGAATTGCGCGAGCAGCTCGCCCC
>PWWY01000104.1 GCA_003561325.1 Syntrophomonadaceae bacterium
TTAATGCAAATTTTTAAAGGAATTTATGAAGAAAAAGCAAATTAGTAAATGGAATAAGCGAACCATTTGATACGGGGAGTGAATAAGCTAACCTTACGATGAACAATATGCAGCGTTTCGTATACATATTCCTCATCCTGCTTTATCTTGGCCTTGCTGTACCGGCGTCCGCAAAAACATACACGTACCCGGAGCTGCATGCCGAAGCCGCAGTCTTGATGGACGCGAAGACAGGCCAGGTCCTCTTTGAGAAAAATCTCCACCAGAGACATTATCCCGCCTCCATCACGAAGGTCATGACGGGGCTGCTGGCGCTGGAAAAAGGAAATTTGACCGATCTCGTGGCCATGAGCGACGAAGCCGTTTTTTCGATCGGCAGGAACTCCTCCCATGTTGCCCTGGACGTCCATGAAAAGTTGACCCTGGAAGAAGCCCTCTATGCCCTGGCCATCGCTTCCGCCAACGATGCGGCAAACGGCATTGCCGAGCACATCTCCGGAAGCCTGGAACATTTTGCCCTGGCGATGAACGAAAAGGCTGTCAAAATAGGTGCCGTCAAGACCCATTTTGTGAATCCCCATGGACTGCCCGATGATAACCATTATACGACAGCCCATGATATGGCGATCATCATGAAAGAAGCGATCCAGACCCCGAGGTTTACCGAGATTTTTAGCGCAGTCTACTATGAAATACCCCCGACAAATAAGCAGCCGGAAGAACGGTGTTTCCACAGCAGGAATGCCTTTTTAAATGGAACTTCGGGGTACCCGGGTGTTTTAGCCAGCAAGAGCGGATGGACCTCCCAGGCGAACAACACCCTGGTCACGGCCGCTGAACGAGGAAACAGAAAACTGATTGTGGTTGTCTTGAATGTCCCGAACAGGAATCTTAGCTATGAAGATACCGTCAATCTCTTGGATTATGGTTTCCAGGAGTTTATGGATTATCCTATCGATCTAACTGATTTACAAGAAACCATGCCGGAGGTTCGCTTCACTACCGCAGCGCAGGAAAGCCTGGTAAGATTGGTACATCAAAGCATCTCGCCGGATGCTTTGATAAAAGAGTATGAAATTTTCCAGGATGCCGGTGAAAGCGCCCAGGCGATATTGTCCCTGAGCATCAAGCACCCTCAACATTTCATGTATCACAACCTGGGCTCTATTTTTCTACATGGGGAAATCGTTAACGATACGGAAGCGGACCCGTTGGCAAATGTCGACAGAGCGGTTTCCAATCAAGAAAAGCGCTACCTCACAGGCGGCATGGGGCTGCTTGGTTTTTACTTTTTTGTCGCTTATGTAAAACGAAAGAAGTCCTTGTACAGAAACAGGCTTAAACTGCCTAAAAAGTTTCGATATTAATCACGAACAATCGTGATGAGTTTTTCCAAGCCCAGTTCCTCGATAAATGCGGCCAGGTACCCGACGTAATCTGCACTTTTTATAGCCTCTGCTGGATCGGACGAACGGCCGCAGGCCACAACCCGGGGCGGGGTATGAGCTGCTTTCACCCTTCCCTGCCAGTTCGGAGCAGACCGAAGCCCATCAATTTCGGCCGGAGCAATATTGGTAACTTCCTTGATGGCTTCCCCCCGGTAAACATAACCGCCGCATACGGCAAGGCCAGGACCATTGTTCCTGGCCTTGCCGTATGCGAATATCGGATTGAGAAGAGGTTCTCTTTGACGATATTGACTTCCTCCCCAAATCCTGTCCGACATCGGCGCGTTCTTATCCCTATCTTTGAACAGATACTTTTAGTTGGTAAATTTTTGTGTAAACATCGTGCCATAGCTGCCCCCCCGGGCGGCCCCTATGCCCACCCGAAGAAACTGCGAACGAAGAATGTTTTCTCGATGCCCGGGACTGTCCATCAGTCCTTTGTGAGCGATGTTAACAGTTGGTGCAATCGCGAGGTTTTCACCGGCGATCAGAAAGGATACGCCTCCAGCAAGCATCCTGTCAAAAGGTGTAGTTCCCTCAGGATCGACATGGCCAAAATACCCCCTTTGAAACATGTCCACAGAATGCTGGCGAGCAACTTCGCGAAGGGTTTCATCCATGACGAGTTCAGGGAGACCCCGCTGAGTACGTTCCGCATTAAGCAGGCGGAGCATCTCCATTTCAGCATCCTGGTCTATCACGGGATCAGCAACGGCAAATTTAAGTTCAACGCTTTCAATCGTATCGATCTCGATGGTAAGAAATCCCACTGCATGCTGGAAGGCTTCGCCGAAGATGCGAGCGGTCAGGGATGTGGCTGCTGCTGCTACATCCAGCATTGGAGAGGCAATATCTGATTCATTTAGATCTTCAGGGGTAATGAATGGGAGAGGTAAGGAAACAACAATAGCAAGGAGCAGGGTAACGACCATTAATCCCTTAAACAATCCAGTGAAGAGGCCTAAAATCTTATTAACCCGTGAACCCCGTACTTGATAAGGAACCCGGCGGTAAAATTTTTCACCGATGGCATAGTATAATGAGGTCGCGAGAAAAAATAGGGCCAGGAAACCCAGGGCGCTGGAATATATCTGGGATATACCCAGATACTCCAAAACCCTGCTGGCAGGAATATAGAAAAGCAGAGGAATGGATACCACTACAGCAATGCCCACGAGACCAACCAGCCCTAGGAGAAATCCACGCTGCAGCCCTTTGACCACGAAAAATAGTATAATCATAATGATGGTTGCATCAAGCCAGTTCATCATCCAGCCCTCCCCACACGGCTTTTGTCTAATTTAGTACCGAGGCAGGTCTTGTCGCATATTCCACGGCTGAAATGAAAGGGGAAAAAGAGTTTATTCTTGGGGAAGTTTGTTACGTAAATTTGTGAAGAATTGACACGCCCTAAAAAAGTAGCGGCAGGCAAAGTCCTCGTTTTGAAGAGACGATTACTGCAAAAGGTGCCTGCTTCCGGAATCTGATCATCAGGGCCAGGGAAGCCACGACTTTATAAAATTATAGCAATTTTCTGTGATTAGTGTCAAGCGCACGGCTTTCGAAAAAAGACTTTCTTCGCGTTATCAATGGGGAGTTTTCTCGAAAAGGACTTTTCTTACCGGGTCAGAAGTGTTATGATTTGAATTGATGAATTCCCATGCTTTTGAGAAAAATGAAATTCAGCAAGCTGATCCACTAAACGAGGTGAACCTTTTTGAAGTATACAGGTGTCTGTTTGGGAGCATCAACCATCAGCGCAGTTACCGTGCAACAGGATGAAACAGGGATCAAAATTATCGACGCCTCCTCTTGCCCCCATGAGGGTGAACCCCGGCGGGTGCTGCTCAAGATGCTGGCGGGTCAACAGGAGGCACGCATTTGCGCCACGGGCAGGAAATTTCGCCACGTGGTGAAACTGCCTTCCATCTCCGAACCGGAAGCCGTGGAGCGAGCCTATGCTTTCTGCTGCCGGGAGCAGGATTACGAAGGTATTGTCAGTGCCGGCGGGGAAACCTTTATTTATTACGAGCTCGACCCCCGGGGAATAATCGGCAACGTGTTTACCGGGAGCAAGTGCGCCTCGGGCACGGGTGAATTTTTCTTGCAGCAGATCAAGCGCATTAATTTAACGCCGGAGCAGGCCATGCAGGCTGCCCAGGGTGCTGCCCCGTATCCGGTGGCGGGGCGTTGTTCGGTGTTTTGTAAAAGCGACTGTACCCACGCCCTGAATAAAGGCGAAGACAAGGGACGGGTTGTGGCCGGTCTCTGCCAGATGATGGCCGGTAAAATCCTGGAACTGGTGCGGCAAACCAGTGCGCAAAAAATCCTGCTGATCGGCGGAACAGCGCAAAATGCCGTGATGGTCCACCACCTGCGGGCTTCTGATAACTTACATGTTAACATCCCTGAAGAAGCCCCTTACTTCGAAGCCCTGGGCGCTGCCCTGTGGGCCTGCGAAAACCAGGTCGAACCCGTGGAAGTGACGGAAGCCGACCTCTTCAAACCGTTTAAAGGCTCCTTTTCCTTCTTCCCTGCCCTGGATCTGGTTTCAGAGCAGGTGAAGTTTGAAAACATAACCCGCAGCGAGGCCCGGGAAGGAGATCGCCTGCTGCTGGGCCTGGATGTGGGTTCCACCACGACCAAGGCTGTCCTCATCCGGGAAGGAGACCATGCGCTGGTTGCTTCCACCTACCTGCGTACCAATGGCGACCCGGTGCAGGCCAGTAGAAATTGCTATCACGAACTGGCCTGGCAGGTGCCGGATGACGTGGAGATCTTCGCCCTCGGGGTCACTGGCTCGGGAAGGGAAATCGCTGCCCTGCATGCCTTGACTCCGGGTGTGATCAATGAAATTATTGCCCACGCCACGGCCGCGCTTTATTTTGATACGGAGGTCGACACCATCTTCGAGATCGGCGGCCAGGACGCCAAGTACACCTACATCGTCAACGGCGTTCCGGCAGATTATGCCATGAACGAAGCCTGCTCCGCCGGGACCGGGTCCTTCCTGGAAGAAGCCGCCCAGGAATCCCTGGAAGTATCCATGACAGATATCGCCCCCCTGGCGCTGCAAGCCATTTCACCTCCCGATTTTAACGATCAATGTGCGGCCTTTATCGGAAGCGATATCAAGACGGCTGTACAGGAAGGGATCAACACTAACGATATCCTGGCCGGGCTGGTCTACTCCATCTGCCAGAATTACTTAACGCGCGTGAAGGGCAGCCGGCCCGTGGGGCAAAAGGTTTTCATGCAGGGGGGCGTCTGCTATAATCAAGCCGTCCCCGTGGCCATGGCCGCCTTGCTGAAAAAAACTATCGTTGTGCCGCCGGAACCCGGCCTGATGGGCGCTTTCGGCGTGGCCCTGGAAGTCCAGGCAAAAATTAAAGACGGGTTCATCCCGGAAAAGCAGTACCACCTGGCAGAA
>PWWY01000155.1 GCA_003561325.1 Syntrophomonadaceae bacterium
CGATCTGGTCCCGCTCAGACTCATCGTAGAGGTAATTGATCTTGTACTCCATATGGGTTCGTTCCTGGAAGTTTTCCGTCCACAGGTTCTGCCACTCATACGAAAAACGTCCGAGCCAGTCTCCCATGATCAGGCTCCCGTTGCGGCCGTGGCGGGCAATATCCATGAACAGCTTTTCCAGCTCTTCATCGCTGCTGTGGGAAAGGGTTCCGTACGAGGTAAAATACAGGTCGTAGGGGGGTTCTCCGTCTTCCAGGGGCAGGCCGTTGGAAAAATCCCCCTTGCAGAAGTTGACGTGATCGTAATGCCCGAACACATTTTCTCCTTCTTTGAGGAGCTCGATGTTCAGGTCCACGCCCTTGTAGTGTTCCAGGAGTTCCTGGGGGATCAGCCGGGTATCGTGCTCGCCCAGCTTAGTTCTCCCCGGCAGCTTGGAGAGCAGGTCGTAACCGTCTCCCGTGCCGCAGCCCAGGTCGTACAGCCGGAGCCCTTCTTTCGCGCTTTCCTTCTTCCGGACGATGGTTTCCAGGTGGGGGCGCAGGTAAAAGGCCGTGATCAGGTCTTCCCACAGGATCCGAATGTGGTCGTATTTGCCCCGCAGGCCTTTGATGCGCTCGCTATATTGGCCGTGTTGAATGGCTTCATTGTATGCTTTGTCAGCGTGTTCTTCCTGCATGTTCTTTTACCCACTCCTTCTTAAAGAAACTGATCCGCGATCTTCACAGCGGCAAAAGCATCCTTGCCGTGAGCGTCGGCGCCGATTTCCCGGGCAAAGTCTTCGTTGGTCGGTGCGCCGCCGATCATCACGCGTACGTTGTCTTTCAGGTTTTTATTTTCCAGCTCTTCGATGGTCTGTTTCATGAAGGGCATGGTGGTATCCAGCAGGGCCGATAGACCGAGAAGACCCGCCTTTTCTTTTTCCACCACTTCTACGATCCGCGACGCGGGGACATTTACCCCCAGGTCAACCACGGCGTAGCCGGCCCCTTTCAGCATGATCGTCACCAGGTTTTTCCCGATATCATGCTGGTCTTTTTCCACCGTGGCCATGACGATCTTGCCCTTGCTGCCCTGCCCGCCATCTTTCACCAGGTAGGGCTCCATGATGTCCATGGCTGCCCCCACGGCCTCCGCCGCAGCCAGCATGTCGGGAATGAAGTACTCCCCACTTTCATATTTTTCACCTACCAGGGTCATGCCGTGACTGAGGCCTTCCGCCAGCACTTTTTCCACCGGGATCCCCTGTTCTAGTGCTTCCTCGACCAGCTCGGTCACCCCGGGGGTGCCGTCATAGCCTTCGTCAATCCCTTCATCGCTCTGATCCCTGCGTCCCTGCAGGACATTCGCAACGATTTGTTCAATAATTTTCTCGGACATGCGTCCTGACCTCCTTGCTAAGTACAGCTTCGTGTGTAACAATAGGCTGTTTTTCGTTATTCCTTTTTCACTCTCGCTGGTGATGAAATGCTGCGGTTTCCCGGCAGCATCTCCCCTGGGTCTTATACCTGATACGGGTTCAACCGGGGCAGCAGCCCGGGAACCTGCGCGTAAATTTCCCGGCAGATGGCTTCAGAAAGGTGCTGCCGCGGCCTGTCCATGATCTCCTGGACCTTTTCGTGGGCCTTGAGCAGTGTTTCATCCTGGTCATCCCCTTCTCCCTCGAAAGGGTATGTGGGGAAAATGCCGCCGGAACGCAGCAGGCGGCGCGTATAGCGAGAATAGAGGCGATGAGGAGTTTGCATCACTTCTTCTATAATCTCTTTCACCCGCTCCATCTCGCTTTCGTCCACCCGGGGTTCCCGGTAAAGGAATTTCACCATACCAATGTGATGGTTATCCAGCACGGCTTGTTCCGGGCAGAAGGGATTGGTTTTCTCTAGCAGACCGAAGGCGTAGTGCACGATATCGGGGGCCGAACGGGGAACGACGGCATGGGTAAACATTTTCTCCGCTGCAGCCTGGATCCCGGGCACTTTCGCGTCACCGACGCCCGCCGTGGAATAGCAGGGCACCTCGTAAAAGCGCGCCATCTGGGCGCAGGATGTGTTATAGTAACAGAACTCGGGAACGCCGTACATGTCGTGCAGGTCATCCATGCGCGCCCGCACGGGCACCGCGCCGTAGATCACCGGGGCCCCCGGCTGGGCCAACTGGTTAATCACGATTCCCGTGAGGACTTCGGCGTTCACCTGGGCGACCATGCCCGCCTCATCGATGGGCGCCGTGGAGCCGCCTTGCGGCGAAGAGGAAATCACCACGGGCAGTCCCAACCGGGCGACCTTGATCAGCTTTTCTGCCGTTTCGTCCACCACCTGCAGGGGGCTTTTGATCACCGAGGTGATGAAAGAAATTACGGGGTTTTTGAGCAGTTCTTCCCGCCCCCCGGCGATGATTTCCGCCATGTGCACCACGTGATCCATCTGGCCGAAGTCGGTTAGCCCGCCCATGACATGCTTGGTGATATTGTTCAGGGAGGCAAAAAACTTGTTCACGTCTTTGTTGCCTTCGTTGATATCGGGATCCTGTATATTCACATTGCGGATAAAAAAGTCCAGATGCTCCAGGTTATCGGACAGGTGGGCCGACTTGCACAGGTCGGCTACGGTCCCTCTCCGACGGGTAATGGCGGGGAAGACCCGCTGATTTTCCGGGTTTTCCTGGGACACAAAAGTTTCGGGCTTCACGTCCAGCCAGAAGTTGGTTTCTGAACCGGAACCGAAGTATACATGGTAGCCTCTAGCATCCATCACGATCTGGTTCTCGGGGTTCCTGGCTCCCAGGACAACCTTGCTGGGCACCGACTCCAGGGCCTTTTGGACCAACGAAGAGGGGATACTAACCCACCAGGCATCGTACTCCCCTTCCCGGGTTTGGGTCACCCTGGCCCCGGCATCGGAGAGCAGCGCAACGGCTTCCTGGCTGTACACCAGCACACCGGGCTTCTCCAACAGCTCCAGGGACGTGCGGTGGACCAGCTCAACCTGCTCCCGGGTCATCCGTTGGTAAGGCTTTGCAACGTTTACTCCTTCTCTACTCAAGTTTTTCGCCTGGTTTATTTTTTGCTAAACCAGGCTCAACACCTCCTGTAAGATATGAATTTGTTAAGGGAAATGAGCACAAAAGGCAGCTATCGCGCCTGCATGTCATGGAGCTACTGCATCAGTGCCGCTGCCTTTGAGACGATCTATCCTTCAGTTAAGGGAATTAAACATACGTCAGGTATTGATCATATTCGACATAAAATAGTTATTTCCTGCCTGTTTCCAAAAAAATGGGGTTTTTCATCGATTTATGTGACTTTTTATGCGACTTTTCAACTGTTCTTGCGGCAAAGGAACCGCTAATACCTGCGCAGCAGGCTGCCCTGTCCCGGAGGAAAGTACGGCCGCAGCGCTTCCGGAATGACCACGTTTCCATCAGGCTGCTGGTAGTTTTCCAGGATGGCCGCCAGGGTGCGGCCCACGGCAACGCCTGAACCGTTTAACGTGTGGACGAACTCGGCTTTGGCGCCCGGGGCGGGGCGATAGCGGATCCCTGCCCGGCGAGCCTGGAAGTCTCGAAAGTTGCTGCAGGAAGATACTTCGCGATAAGCCTGGTAGGCCGGCAGCCAGATTTCCAGGTCATACTTTTTGGCTGCTGCAAAACCCAGGTCCCCGGTGCACATGAGCATGACGCGGTAAGGAATGCCCAGAAGCTGCAGCACTTTTTCCGCATCAGCGACCAGTTTTTCCAGTTCCTCGTCAGATTGTCCCGGCGCCGTAAACTTGACCAGCTCCACCTTGTTGAACTGGTGCTGCCGGATCAGCCCGCGGGTATCCCGCCCGTGGGCGCCGGCTTCAGCCCGAAAGCAAGCGCTGTACGCGACGTAATAGAGCGGCAGCTGCCCGGGCTCCAGGATCTCCTCCCGGTGCATATTGGTCACGGGAACTTCGGCGGTCGGGATCAACCAGAGATCCGTTCCGGAAATATGAAAGGCATCGTCGGAAAACTTGGGCAGCTGGCCGGTACCGACCATGCTCGGCCCGTGCACCAGGAAGGGCGGAAATACCTCCCGGTAGCCGTGCTCCGCGGTGTGCAGGTCCAGCATGAAGTTGATCAAGGCTCGCTCCAACCGTGCCCCATCGCCCTTGTAGAGGGCGAACCGTGAGCCGGACATTTTGCTGGCGCGGGGGAAGTCCAGGATGCCCAGCCCTTCCCCCAGGTCCCAGTGGGCCCGGGGTTCGAACGCAAAGGCAGGGGGCGTCCCCCAGGCGCGTACCTCCACGTTGTCCTCTTCCGTGCTTCCCACGGGAACCCCGGCATCGGGGATGTTGGGGATGTGCAGCAGGATCTCTTCCATGCGCGTCTCTATGTCCTTCAGCTCTTCATCCATGACCTTGATTTGCTCGCCGACCTGGCGCATTTCTTCCAACAACGCCGTGGCATCAAGGCCTTCTTTTTTCAAGCGGCCGATCTCCTTGGAAACGGTGTTGCGACGGTTTTTCTGCGACTCCACCTCTTGCAGGTGCCCTCGACGGCGGGCGTCCAGCTCTAAAAAATCATCCAGGGCCGCTTCCTCGCCCTTGTTTTGCAGGGCCTGGCGCACCTCCTCGGGGTTATCCCGTACAAATCGCATGTCCAGCATCCGTAACAGCCTCCTTTTCTCTTTCTTTCCCCCTGGAATCCTGCAGCCGTTCTTTGATCAAGGTTGCCGAGGGAGCCCGGCTACATTTTTTCGGGTGCTTCAATCCCCAGCAGCCCCAGGCCGTGAGCCAGGATAACCCGTACGGCATCGATCAAGACCAGGCGAGCTTCCTTGATGCCCTCCTCGGCCGCCAGGACGGGACAGTTGTGATAGAAGCGGTTAAAATCCCGCGCCAG